>CAKSEM010000116.1 GCA_934446485.1 uncultured Eubacteriales bacterium
AGCCAGAAGAATTCTCAGAATAAGTCCTCTCAGAACCAGAATCAGAACCAGAACAGAAACGAGAACTGCGACGGCGAGTAACCCGCCGTCACTGTTCCGAACGGGTGCGCCGTGCGTATTGCGGCGCACCCGTTCTTTTTGTCATACTGTGACTTTCGGATGAATACCATACATCATGGTGTCCAAAATGATTTTGCGCAAATTCTTGCTTTTTTGCGAAATTTCGTGTAAAATATACCGTGTAGCACATTTCTTAAATAGCTGCGTGCATCGGCTCACGGCGCACACAGTTGATCTAAGGAGGACATCTCTTGCCGAACTTTACTAAAAATGCGATCAAAGCATCCTTTATGAAGCTGCTCAATGAGATGCCGCTGAACCGCATCAGCGTCAGATGCATCGTCGAGGACTGCGGAATCAATCGAAACTCATTCTACTATCACTATCAGGACATACCTTCCCTGATCGAAGAGATCGTAAAAGAAGATATCGACCGACTGATCGCCGAATATCCGACGATCGACACCATGGGTGAGTGTGTACGCGTGGCGTTCAAGTTTGCTCTTGAAAACCGACGTGCGGTATTTCACATATTCAACTCGGTCAACCGTGACATATACGAGAAATACATGATGAAACTGTGTGAGTATGTCGTGGAAACCTATATTGACACGGCATTCGAGCACGATACGGTCAGTGAATACGATCGCAGACTGATCGTGAGATTCTTCAAATGCGAGGTATTCGGATTATTCCTCGACTGGGTATCGGGCGGTATGCGCGACGATGCGATAGACGAGGTATACCACATGATAGATGTCTGCAGCGGACTCTCCGGCGAGATAATTCGCCGCCTTCGCGAAAAAGAAAACGCCACCTGACACCATCAGATATTTAGACAAACGGGCACATATGTCTGAAATTCGGACATATGTGCCCGTTTGTCGTTTTTTTGGTTAGCATTGGCTGACTGACTATACCGTAAACCCATCCCGCCTGATATAATGTAAACGTTAAACGGAAGAGGCTGTGCCCGAATCCGAAAATGACTGCTCCCGCCTTCGCGGGAGAGATGGGAGAAATATATTATGCGTTCAGTTGCACCTATGCGAACGGCAAAGATCGGATACATCGCGATATCCGTCCTGCTGTGCGTCCTCGGCATATTGCTCATCGCCGTGCCGGACTTTTCGGCTTCAGCGCTCGGGATAATATGCGGAATACTGATGATACTCTTCGGTGCCGTAAGGTTGACCGGTTACTTCTCGCGCGATCTTTACCGACTCGCGTTCCAGTACGACCTTGCCTTCGGAATCCTTCTTATCGTCCTCGGTGTCATGATTCTGTTAAATCCCGGAAGCCTTATGGCGTTCATCTCGGTGGCACTCGGGATCTATATACTGTCCGACGGACTATTCAAGATACAGATCGCGATGGACTCCAAGAGATTCGGAATATCCGAATGGTGGGTAATTCTCCTGTTCGCGCTTCTCGCCGGAGTCTGCGGACTCATACTGATGTTCCGCCCGGGCGAAGGCAGCCGTCTTCTTATGATAATACTCGGAATCACGCTCGTATGCGAGGGCATCCTCAACATATGCACCATGATAACCGCAGTAAAGATAATTAAGCATCAGATGCCCGACACCATCGAGGCAGACTTCACTGTAGAGGGGGATGATTGATTTGCGACTCGGAAAAGCGATCGTCAAATGCCGTATACCTATACTGATCATTGCGCTTATTCTTCTAATTCCGTCGGTGCTCGGTATGGCTGCGACCCGTATAAACTACGATATGCTCGACTACCTTCCGGGAGACATGGACACCGTCATCGGTCAGGAGGAGCTTCTCAACGACTTCGGGAAAGGCGCCTTCTCTATGATCGTCGTCGAGGGTATGTCCGACCGCGATGTTGCCGCTCTCTGCGACAAAATTGAGGCGGTCGATCATGTGGAAAATGTCATATGGTACTCGTCGCTCGTCGATATATCGATTCCGAAGGAGATTCTGCCGGATGAAATATATAATGAATTCAACCGCGGAGACGCAACGCTTATGGCAGTGTTCTTCGACAGCGCGACATCGGCTGATGTCACGATGGACGCTATCCGTGAGATCCGCAGCATCTGCTCTTCAAACTGCTTCGTTTCGGGTATGTCGGCACTCGTGACCGACCTTAAGGATCTGTGCGAACGCGAAGAGCCGATATACGTCGGTCTTGCCGTCCTGCTTGCCACCGTCTCAATGCTCATCTTCCTCGACGGCTGGCTCGTGCCGTTCGTATTCCTCGCCTCGATCGGCATGATGATACTGCTGAACCTCGGTACGAACTACTTCTTCGGTGAAATATCTTACATAACGAAAGCTCTGTCCGCAGTCCTTCAGCTTGCTGTGACGATGGACTACTCCATCTTCCTCTGGCACAGTTACAACGAACAGAGAGAAAAAAACGACAACAAATATGATGCGATGGCGGCGGCTATTCACGAAACGCTGACTTCCGTGATCGGAAGCTCAATCACAACCGTCGCGGGATTCGCGGCGCTCTGCTTCATGTCATTTACACTCGGTCGCGACCTCGGCATCGTTATGGCGAAGGGTGTCATCCTCGGTGTCATCGGATGCGTAACAGTGCTCCCGTCAATGATACTCCTGCTCGACCGTCCGCTGCAAAAAACAAAGCACCGTTCGCTCATACCGAACATGAAACGCCTGTCAAAGCGTGTTCTCAAGTGCTTCCCCGTCTTTCTCGTAATCTTCGCACTTCTGATCCCGCCGGCATACTACGGATACAGCAAAACGAACGGTGAGGTCTATTACGACATGGGTGAATGCCTGCCGAACGACATGGAGTACGTAATCGCAAACTCCAAACTCTCCGAGGAATTCGACATAGCATCAACTCACATGATACTTGTATCAGCAGACCTTCCGTCAAAGTCGGTACGCAATATGATCGATGAGATCGAAGGCGTTGACGGAGTAAAATACGTGCTCGGTCTTGAGTCGGTGGTCGGTTCCCGTGTACCGGAAGAGATCATTCCCGACAGCATAAAAGAAATACTTGAAAGTGATCGGTGGGAGTTGCTCCTCATCAACTCCGAATACAAAGTGGCAAGTGACGATGTAAACCGTCAGGTGGATGAGATCAATACCATACTGAAGCGTTACGATGAGAGCGGAATGCTCATAGGCGAGGCGCCCTGCATGAAGGATATGATCGAAACGACCGACCACGACTTCAAGGTCGTCAATGCCATTTCGATCATCGCAATATTCGTAATCATCGCGCTCGTTGAGCGTAGCATCTCACTGCCGTTCATCCTGATAGCCGTAATTGAGCTTGCAATATTCATCAACCTCGGTCTGCCGCACTACCTCGGACAGTCGCTTCCGTTCATTGCCCCGATCTGTATCAGCACGATCCAGCTCGGTGCAACCGTAGACTATGCGATACTCATGACGACGAGATACAAGGCAGAGAGGATCTCGGGACGCAGTAAGAGATCCAGCATCGGAATCGCACTCACAACATCGATTCCGTCGATTATCGTGTCAGGCATGGGACTCTTCGCAGCGACATTCGGTGTCGCCGTCTATTCGGATATCGACATCATCAGCTCAATGTGTATGCTGATGGCCCGCGGAGCCGTTGTAAGCATGCTCTGCGTCATATTCATACTACCGGCATTGCTTATGCTCCTTGACAGAGTCATATGCAAAACCACGCTCGGTATGTTCCACATAAAAAACGATAAAAAATCGGAGGTAACAAGCCATGAATAAGAGGGTTGGAAAAACGGTCGCTCTCATTATGAGCGCACTCTTGATCGGCAGCGCAGCCGGTGCGGGAGCATATGCCATAGCCGGCAGTCAGAAGAACAGCGCTGACGAAACCGTGCAGAATGAGGTTGAAAACCTCATCGAGACTGACACCGATGCCGATACCGTCAAGGATGAAACGGTATATGTTATTGCGGGTGCCGACGGATCGGTCAAAAAGATCATAGTAAGCGACTGGATCCAGAATCGGCTCGGCACAGATAAGATAACCGACAGTGCGGAGCTTGACGATCCGCAGAACCTGAAGGGTGACGGAACCTATACGATGGACGGCGACACCATGCGTGTGTGGGATGCCGACGGCAAAGACATATATCTTCGCGGTGAGAGTAAAAATGAACTCCCGGTAGAGCTCTACGTATCGTATGAGCTTGACGGATCGGCAATATCCGCAGAAGAGCTTGCAGGCAAGTCCGGACACGTAAAGATTCGCTTCGACTACAAGAACAACCGCAGTGAAACGGTTTCGATAGACGGTCGTGACGAGCAGATATACGTTCCGTTCGCAATGCTTACAGGTATGCTGCTCGACAACGATGTGTTCACGAACATCGACGTAACCGGAGGAAGGCTCATCAACGACGGCGACCGCACCGCTGTCGTCGGTCTTGCATTCCCGGGGCTCGGTGACAATCTCGGGATAGACAGCGACAGCTTTAAGATTCCCGATTCCTTCGAGATCACGGCTGATGTTCATGACTTCAAGATGACAAACACCGTGACGATAGCAACAAATGAAATATTCAACAAAGTAGATCCGGACGCATTTGATTCCGCAGATTCGCTCACCGATGCGGTCGGAGAGCTCGGCGATGCAATGGATCAGCTGCTCGACGGTTCTTCGCAGCTCTACAGCGGGCTGAACACGCTCCTTGACAAATCCGGAGAACTCGTCTCCGGCATTGATAAGCTCGCCGTCGGCGCCGAGGCATTGCGTGCGGGTGCAAAATCACTCGACTCCGGTGCGGCTGAGCTTGATTCCGGTGCTGCAGCACTCGCCTCAGGGTCTACGG
>CAKSEM010000117.1 GCA_934446485.1 uncultured Eubacteriales bacterium
CAGGCGATGAGCAGAGTTTTGATTGCTTCGATAGGCAGTTTATGGTTCATGATGATTCTCCTTTGAAATATGATTACTTAAAGTAATTATCAAAGATAATTATATTGCGGTGATGGGGGGATTGTCAAGGTGGGGGTGGAATGGAAAATAATGTAATGATTTGCTGAAAACTGTCTAAGCGAAATGTTGTAGTGTGAATATCAAAATAAGCTCTTTTTCCCAATATCCTCATAAAATATGCAGTAGTTGCATATTTTATCCTCATGAAATCTGCACTGATTGCATATTTCATGAGGATAGCTTAAAATAGAGTTAAATATAATATTCAAGACACTTAAAAATCGAATGTTAAAGTGTTTGATATTTGAGTATTGAAGTGGAGAAGCATAAATGTTATCAAATTTTACCCAACAGGATATTTCCTGCGCATCCCATCTCACCAAGCTGACTTGGGGTGACGAGATGGCGCTGACGAATGATAGCTTAAAAAATGTCCTGTACGAGGCTATGGTGCGCTATTATTATCGCAGTGAGGTCTTTTCTTTAAAAATGACGGATGAAGACGGCATGCAGGGATTTTTACTGGCGGCGCCTTTGAGTGAGCGTGATAATTCCCAATCTTGGCTAAAGCAAAGTCTGCAGCATTTTGAGTGCGAGGAGCAGGATCTTGTTTACGATTATTTGCGCTATTTGTCCTATAACGGCCAAAAGGTTAGGGCGTTGGCTAATCCTGAGGATTTACTGCTTTGCCTGTTTTTGAGCATGAAAAGCGGTGTGGGCAGCAAGCTGTTGCATAACGTAGAAGCGATTGCGCAGAAAAAAGGCATTAAAAAACTCTATTTGTGGGCGGATGCTACCTGCGATTATGAATATTACCGCAAGCGTGGTTATAGTGAAGCAGCGCATTTTACGAATAATATTCTGCCGCAGCTGGGTGTGCAGGAGACGTGGATATACAGCAAGGAGCTGAAGGAGTGACGGTAAATGTTGCATGAAATGAGTGATGCTTTACCGGCTTGTCCGGTAGAAACTACACTGACCTTAATCAGTGATAAATGGAAGGTGCTGATTTTGCGCGACCTTTTGACGGGAACAAAGCGTTTTGGCGAATTGAAAAAATCTTTAAACGGAGTCAGTCAAAAGGTGCTGACATCGCAGTTACGCCAAATGGAAGCCAGCGGTCTGCTGACGCGCAAGGTTTATGCTGAGGTGCCGCCGCGTGTTGAATATACGCTTACTGAGCTTGGTTACAGTCTGCAGCCTGTTTTGGAGGCCATGCGTGACTGGGGTGAGGCGTATAAGAAGAGATTTTGATTTGAGGATATAAGCAAAAACACCACCTGCAAATGCAAGTGGTGTTTTACAATATATGGGAAACAAGAAGAAAACTTTTTACAGACGGCTTACATGGCCGATGAAATAATGGCCCCAGGAAACGCGCGCCAATGCTTCCATGGTCAGCAGGCTGAGGCTAAGCATAATGATGAAGAGCAGCGGATAAAAGCAGAGCTGCTGCGGTGACATATGCAGCAGTGTAAGCAGCTCGCTGCCGACATACATATAAATGATGTGAATCAAGAATAAACCGAAGGAATAGTTGCCCAGATACATCATAAAGCGCTTGCTGAGGCTGTCTTGTGATTCCAAAGTGCAGGCATAACGGAAGAGCATAGCGATAATGATGCTGTACAAAAACAGGTTGAGCGGGAAGCAGACAAATTCCAGCAGCGGCAGGATATGCAGGTAATATTTGGCAAACCAGCAGCCACCGATTAAAATCAGATTCAGGATGAAGCCTGTCATCAAAAGAACGTGATGGGTGTCAATCCAACGCAGCATTTTTTTATGGTAGATATAAGCCAGCATACCGAAGGAGAAGTAGGCGATATAACGCAGAAAGGTGGTAATTTCTAACGTTAAGATGACTGCCTGATTGCTGCAGCTGATATTGTTGCAGATTTTCCAGAACAGCTGCAGCAGGATTACCTGAATAATAAAGCGGTGCAGCCTGTGATGCAGACGGCAACGGTTAAAATAACGCAGTAGCAGCGGATAGATGGCATAAAAGCCAAATAGCGCACGGAAAAAGGCCATGTGGACGGCGCTGCTGCCGGTAACAATAAGATAGGCTGCCTGCTTGAGCGTAAAGCTGGCGTTGCTGAAGAACCAGGCACCGCCAAGGTACAGCAGCGAAAACAGCAGATACGGCGAAAGCACCGACAAGAACATTCTGCGGAAGAAGGACCACTTATAATAATCGGCATGGCGATTGTGGCTGATGAACATATATCCCGAAACAAACATTACCAAGGGTACGGCAAAGAGGGAGATAATATCCAGCAGCATCTCGGAAATAGTGACCCACGATTCCGCGTGGGCGTGGCTGAAGTACCAGGTGGTGTGCATCAGCATGACGCCTAGAACCACGAAGCCACGTAATAATAGGGGAAAACTCATAGCTTTATACATCTTCTTTCTCTCTAGTAGAGTTATTGTACTACTTTAAATTTTATAGTCAAATAGCGATTAAGCATTTACATTATAACCAAATGGAATATAAAAAGTTGATAAGTTGTTACAGATAACTTACAAGCATTAATATTATAACTTTTCACAGATGTTTGGCGCTTGACAAAGACAGCGGCAGCGCAGATAATTTGAATAGAATATATAATAGCTTGAGGAGGATACTGAAATGGAAAAACAGGAATGGCAAGGTTATGTACAGAAGGTAGCGAGCTGTGATTACCCGATACCGTTGAATCTGATAAACGATTATGATGATTGGAAATGCCGCAGCAACGTAGGACGTATGCTGATGATTTTGAAGGATATCGAGGGAGCTATGGCGGTGCTGGCAACCGTGAAGGATGTGCAGCCGGATATGGAGGATGCACCGGAGTTCGGACTCAGCGAGGCGGAGCATAAGGTGCTGTGCCTGCGTGATATTGCCGAAATCGTCTGGTGCTTGACCGGTACCGGTGATGCACCGATTATTTATTTGAATGAAGCCTACAGACTGTGCCGTGAGTATAAGAAGGTTTTCCGCAGTGCAGATCGTGGCGCTATCTGGGCGCGCAGACTGGAGCTGCAGCGTTCCTGCGGCGCCGAGGATGCTGCATTGAGCGAGGCGAGAGCAATGCTGGAGGCGGAAAAGGCTGTGGAAGGTGTTAATCCGTACCGTTTCCACGCACTGAAGTTTATTGCGGAAAGCATGGCGGAGCAGGGCGATTATGCTAAGGCTGCGCTGCTTTTGGCAGATGCCTACAAATCCTTCCCTGTGAACGAGGCTGCCAAGAAGGCTCTTGCCGAGGCAGAGGCGGCAGCAGATGCCAAGGAAAGATATGCTATGTATCATCACTGCACTACGATTCAGTACCAGCCGTGGGAGAAGGATAATGTGCCGACGCTGGAGGATGTACGCCGCCTGCAGGAGCGTAACTTTGCACGTCGCGAGGCAGCGAAGGCTGCCGGCGAGGAGCCGGATGAAAAGGGTTCTTTTTAAAGTTTAATTAAGTAATTAAAACGAGCGATTAAAAGATTTTGTACGCACTTTTCACGAATCTGTTACAATTAGTAGCAGGTAATAAAAATGTGAGAAGGGATGTACTAATATGAATAAAAACTTTTTAGCTTTAGGCTTAGCTGCAGCACTGCTGGCACCCCAGGTAGCAGGCGCTGAAGGCTTTGCTATTAACGAATGGTCTGCTGAAGGCGTTGCTATGGGCGGTGCGCGCATGTTTGCTGAGGACGATGCTGCAAACGTGGCTTACAACCCTGCTTCTATCACCAAAGTAAAGGGTGAGGTAATGAAGAGCAGCTACACTTATCTGAGCCCGCACGGCAACTATAAGCTGTATGATGGTGCAGGCAAAGAAATTGAGGACGGCAAAAACGTTGTTCATGCCGGTTGGGCAGTAGGCAGCTACTACGTAAGGCAGATTAATGATAAAGAATGGTTCGGCATCGGCGCTTTCCCGCGCTTTGCTATGGTATCCGAGTTTGAGCGTGGTACTTCTGGTAAGCCGACGATGGTTTCCACTAACGCATTTTTCTCTAAGTTGAACGGCGTAAGCGTTACTCCGACCTATGCGCATAAATTTGATAAAAAATGGAGCGCAGCAGTTGGCGCGGAAATCAACTATGTTGGTCTGGAACTGCAAAAAAATTTAGTTATTCCTACCGCTGGTGTTAATGGTACTACGCAAATTGAGGGCGAAAGCTATGCTTTAGGCTGGAACGCTGCTGCCAACTATGCGTTTGATGATAAAAATGACATTGGTGTAGTTTATCGCAGCCGTATTAAGCATTCCTTAGAAGCAGATTTAAAAGGCTATGGAACAAAAAGTCCTGCAAGTCCCTTAGGTGGTAGCAATGATGTTTTTGGCAATGCTTATGGCGTGGTAACTCTGCCGGACAGCTGGGATATCGGTTATAACCATAAATTTGACAAGAAAACCCGTCTGGAATTGAAAGCTACTCGTACCAACTGGAGTACCTATGATGCTTTGAATGTTTATTTTGATAAATCTATTGTAGGTATTCCCGGTATAGCGGAAAGCTCTCCTTCTGCTAAAAACTGGTCTGACGGCTGGCGTTATGCTATCGGCTTAGAGCACAACCTGAGCGATAAGTATGCTGTTATGGCAGGCTTTGCTTTTGATGAATCCTCCATTCCTTATAATGGCGGTGACTTCATTGTACCGACCGGTCTGCGCCGTACCTATTCCATCGGTGCCCGTTACAATGATAAGAAGCAGACCGTTGCTGTTGCTTTGGGCTGGATGGATGTCGGCAATCTGGATTTCGCAGGTCATGCTACCGATGCTTATAAGAGCGC
>CAKSEM010000118.1 GCA_934446485.1 uncultured Eubacteriales bacterium
AGAAACGGCATAGCCTACATGATCGTAAGCTATGCCGTATCCTTTTTGAGCACCTTTCGTCCTTAAGTGAATGCGGACTTCGGGGCGGTTTTTTGATGTGTTTTTACATTTATATCCTTTTTGAGAGTCGGCGGCTGCCTGTCATATTTCGACTTTTTTCATTCTCATTGAGTGCCGATATTGCACAGAATATCATCTGTTTCAATGTTATTACGGCGGCTCTTTTCGAATATCCACAAAAATCCAAAGTAAAGTTTTACTGCCATTGTTTGAAAATATTACAACGGGAAAAGCCTTGTGTATCAAGGCTTTTCCCGTTATTTGCCGTATATTTCGTCTAATTTTACCGTGAATTCGACCGTGTTTTACCGGATATTTTCGAGTTTTGCGGGTCAGTGATAAAACTTGCGGGTTTACAAAATGCATCGATTGGTGTATTGTAAAGGCAGAACGGCGGATCGACCGCAGTAAGGAGACGATAAATATGAACGGCAGCATTTACTACGAGCTTGAAAACAACTATTCCGAGATGTTCGATGATGAACTCAACCTCGAGCAACTGTACAAGTACATAGATATGCTTGAGTATGAGCAGGTCGATTCGGTTATCGATTATGTTGAAAGAACGATCTGTATGTAGCGGCGGTGTGTCGGCTCGTCGGAGGAGAGAAAATATGCAGAGCTGCAAGTTGGACGATAGAAGGGAAGGGACATGACAAGGTCAAAACTGATTTTTAATGAAAAGATGCGCAGACGCGCGGAAAAGGGCGTTCAGTATACCGGTGAGGTTGCAAAGCAGCTGAGCACCAGGCATATGACACAGACGGAGCTTGCAAAGCATCTCGGTGTTTCGATGCCGACGCTGCGTAAGTGGCTGCGGCATCCTGAGACTCAGACGATAGCCCAGATGCGTATGCTGTGCGATTTTTTGGATATTCCTGAGGAGACGTACAGGGATTTCGTATGATGCGCCGGTGTGCGAGAGTGATTTGTACTTACATTGGCAAAGGAATTTGCCCATCGTGCGACCCATTTGTCAGTCGTATTAATACGCGGTGCCGCGATTGTAATTTCTAATAGGCAGCACTTGCAATTCTATGCGGATTGTGATAAAATACACATTGGGAATGAAGTTCTCCCATAGCAAATGCTAAAACTGCTTTTTCAGGCTGATGACTTCTGCATTTATTTGTGCAGGGGGCATCAGCCGTTCTGCATCTATGGGAGGTATTTTATGTTATTGTCGTTTGCACTCATTTTTCTCGTGGGACTTTTCGCGTCGGCAGTTTCAAAAAAACTGCACTTACCGGGGATAGTCGGGATGCTTGCTGTCGGAGTCTTGCTCGGTCCCTGTGCTCTTGACCTTATTGACCCGACCGTCCTCGGTATTTCTTCCGAGCTGCGGCAGATGGCACATATAATTATCTTGATAAGAGCTGGCCTCTCGTTTGATCTTTACGATCTCAGGCGTGTCGGGCGGCCGGCTGTGATGATGTCGTTCGTTCCGGCGTGCTTTGAAATTATCGGGTATGTGCTGCTTATACCGCATCTTCTCGGAATGACGAGTATTGACGGAGCGATTATCGGTGCAGTGCTCGGCGCGGTTTCCCCTGCTGTAGTCGTGCCGAGGATGATACGTCTGACGGAGCTTGGATACGGCTCGAACAAGTGCATACCTCAGTTGATTACGGCGGGTGCATCGTGTGACGATATAGTTGTTATCGTGCTGTTTTCGGCATTTGTAAATGCAGCGAGCGGAAACGGTGTGTATCGCGGACTTTTTGAATATTCCGATGTCGATAGTTCTCGGCGTGATCCTCGGTGCTGCGGTCGGATTCATGCTGTCAGCCGTATTTCGGCTGTACCGCGCTGACGGAAATCCGATCGGCGGCAGTATTAAAACAATCGTTATTCTCGGTTGTGCATTGGAAGGATATATATATAAATAATTCCGCTGTCGAAGGCGGATATAACATCGGATATGTAAGCGAGGGAGACCGGGAATAAGTAAAAGCGCGAAATCGGATCGAACGGTCAGCAAAACTGTCGGAAAGATCGGCATGTGACTTTTTACGGGCAAACATAATGAGCGTTTATCTGTTGAACGATAAGCTCTCTGTAATTGTGAATTCAGGAGGAAGATATGGACATATGGGAAGAGCTTTATGAGCGGGCAAGAGACGAATATCATCCTGAGGATGTCACACCGTTCATATACGCGCACCACGTTGTATGCGCGCTTGAAAGCGAGGACGGCACCATCTATACGGGATTTTGCATTGAGGCGTGCAGCGGCGTTATGAACCTTTGTGCGGAGCGTGTTGCCGCACTTAATATGTATATGAACAGCGGCCAGACGAAAATCAAGCGGCTGATTGCATTTCGGGATAAAGCTCAGTTCGGCGGCGAAAGCGGAATGCCGTGCGGTGCGTGCCGTGAATTTCTGTACCAGCTAAACGAGGAGAACGAAAACACGGAGATAATGGCTGACTACGAAACAAGGCAGACCGTCATCCTCAAAGAGCTGATGCCGAATTGGTGGGGGAAGGAACGGTATTCGGAGAGTGTGATGACAGTACAGGAGTGACAGAGATGAACACAGTTTCAGATTTTATCCGTGCTGCCGCTCAGTGGGCAGCAGGCTTAACAGTGGCGATCTTGGATGTTCGCAGCGCGATGGGGAAAGAGAAAACCAAAAAGAAGTACGGCGATTACGGTACGGAAGGAATGTGCCTCGGAATGTGCCTCGGCACAGCATTTGAGAACAATACAGGCATCGGCACTTCTCTCGGAATGTTAGTCGGTCTGGCCGTAGGGATGTTGGTACCCAAAAAGCCGACCGGTGAGGACAGAAGACACGGAGGACGACCGTAATCTCGCTTTTGCTGCTTCTGTCAGCTGCACTTGCCGTATTTTTTATTCTTTACTGTCAGGAAAAGTTCATCGGAAGCCGTGCCGCAGATCCGAACATCTACGCACTCGATATTGGGCGCATGAACGGCACCGATCGACACTCATTGGAGTTAACCGCAGGCGACAGCTTGGAAATTAAATTCGAAACGGTGAGAGGCTTGCTTTATCCGGAGATCACGGCATCGGACGGTGCGGAACACCTCAAACACCTCGGCATACGATTTATACATATATTCCGATTACAGCTGCTGCTGTTTTTTCGGTACGATGTGGAGAGTGTGTCAACACAAAATGATTCGGAGGAATGATCAATGAAATCAAACTGCGGACACGACAAAGACAGGCTGTTCAAGCTTTTCCATGCTGACGATGGCTGTGATTTCAGAATAACCGATGACGGAGACGAACGTGATATCAATGAGATACATGAAATATTAAAGGAATATAATCTCAGTCATCGCGAGGCATCGACAAATGTTCCGATAGGTTTATTCCTCGAGGATGAGAACAAGAGAAAGTTGGCAGGATTAACGGGAGAAACATTCGGGAATTGGCTTTGCATAAAGTTTCTTATTGTCAGTGAACAGCTCAGGGGTCACGGGATCGGAAGCAAGCTGCTTAAGGCTGCTGAGAGAGAAGCCGTGCAGCGCGGCTGCAAATATGCTTTTGTGGATACCTTTTCATTTCAAGCTCCCGAATTTTATAAAAAGCATGGATATCATGAGGTATTTGCTCTCGAAGCATATCCATACACGGGGAAAAGGCACTATTATACGAAAGAATTACTTTGACTCATATCTGCAGATGTAACATATAAAATACAAAAGCGCATTGATTGCGATAATTGATATGGTCGCTGATAAGCAGTTCACGATGTGTTGGAGGCGGATGCTGTCTCCGATTTCGGTGCAAATTTGTCATAAAAATATGTTATCAGTCTCATGGATAGTGAAGAAAGAGGAAGAGTGCGCCAATGCAGCGTAAACCCAACGATAATACCGTTGGCTGTGGGTGCAGCATAGCCATTAACGAGACGGACGAAAGAGTGCTGCGCATATGGTTTCGGAGAGTAAATATGTAGCTTGATACCTAAGATCTGAAAAGTACGTGTGAATCCGTCACCTGATCCGATAGAAAAACAACTGCCCGCCGAGAGACGCTCGGCGGGCAGTTTGAAAATATTGAAGTGTTACAGCCTTTTCAGATAAAAACGATTCATTGTGTTGTGCTGTGTCGAACATGGCTTTTCAATGCGATGAAACCCCATTTTTTCGTACAGTTTCAAAGCCGCTGACAGATTGGTGTGAGTTTCAAGATATAGATTCTTGTAGCCAACGGATCTTGCCCAATCTTCGGCTATTTGCATCAGCTCTTTTCCGTAACCTTTTCCTTTTGCAGAATCATCCAAATAGAGCTTTTGGAGTTCGGCGCAATCATCTATTCCGTTAAATTCTGCAATGCCGACCCCTCCGATAATGTTTTTTTTCGTATCGAATGCTATGAAATAGGCACGCTTATCCGGATTACTGTTGTAATAGTCGCTTAGGTGATCTAATTCAGGATCAAAGTATGCGGTGCCGCGAATATTTAAATGAAATTTTTCCAGATTTGAACGAATAATCTGGGCAATTCTCATGTTATCAACGGACTCGATTTTTTTATAAACCAGCATGATATCTACCTCGGAAAGCGGGCAGTCCCGATAGGGACCGCCCGCTCGTTGCACTGATTATGCAATTGTTTCTCGTAATGTAGTCGAAATGTATTATTGCCTTTTTGCTTTTCGGCATAATACATATATTTTAATAGAGCTTTGCGCCTGCCGGAATGCGAGGATCGACCATCAGAAGATGGAGCTTTTCTTCACCGTTTTCGTGATGCACGGCTGAGATCAACATAC
>CAKSEM010000119.1 GCA_934446485.1 uncultured Eubacteriales bacterium
ATGTAGAGGGGGTCTTCTAACCGCAGCCTCGATGTTTTACTTGTCTCTCTCGTTTTCTCCCATGCAGCTGCCGGTCTGCGACAGCTTTCTGAATTACGGTTACTCTCTCTTTCTTTCGTGAAAGAAAGGAACCTCATTCCCGCCCACTGGCGGGAATGAGTAAAGCCATTCCGGGGGAGGCGTTCCCCCTCCCCGGAAGCTGCCCCTCCCCCGGCTCGGTCAAGCCGCATCACGGCATCGGTTATCCGATGCCTCTGTACGGCACCTGAAATGCGGTGCTGCGATATAGCTTGTAATGCAGCGCTCACAAGATGCCCGAGCCATTGTGGGGCGAAGATTTGTTTCTTCAGCTCTCTCGCGCATGGGGACAGCGTGAGCTGTTCGCACAGCGGCGACGAGGCGGAGACTTTGGCTTGCAGCCGTGGTCTCCTTAGTTTTTCTTCTGTGCAGATGTCGCAGACAAACCGCCTAACAAAAATTCCCCGCGCGCAGCGCGGCAAAAAACAGCAATCTTTGAATACTCCGACTTTTCCTCCGGTTTTCAACCGGGTGTTGAAAACTATGTTGAAAACTTCCGGACATCCGTCGGAAAACCCAAGGTTTCTTTCGTTCTCTCCGCGCTGACTGCATGATATAATGCCTTCATCATCAAATTTGAAAAACCTCAAAAAGGATCACCTCATGGAAGTTTAAGGATTTTGATTTCTTTCCTATCTTACATTCCCTTTGAAAAGTTTTCCGAATCGGAAAACTCTGTCCGAAGTGAACACTGCACCGTGTCACTCAAAATCGCCGCCTCAAGTGCCGACAATTCCGCTTTTCAATACTTATCCACATCTGTCTGAGGCACAATTCAACACCTCTTCAATCAGCCGATCCCATGATACGGCGCGTATGCGCCGCTTTTCCACAGTTTCACTCCCCCCTACTACTGCTACTACTGATATATAATACTTTATATATACATTTTTTTATTTATTAAAAGAGAGCGAATGACGCTCCGATTCCACCGAAACAGAAAGGATCTGATACAATGAAGGTCATATTTAATAAGTCCGAGCTTATAGCTGCCATCACTCCGGCAGCAGGTATATCTCAGGTAAAAAATACTCTGACAAATATTGAAGGTCTCCTCTTTGAGTGCCCGCCCGATCCCAAGATGGGCGCATTCGACGGAGATCCGGCTAATATGTGCCGAATATCCGCGTTTGATCTTGAAAAGGGATTGCGCACATCGCTCCCCTGTCACATATATAATGAGGGCAAATATGTCATCAACGGATCAAAGATATTGCAGATAGTCCGCGCGCTCCCGGACGGAGAGATAACAGTCGATATCGACGATACATTGCGCGCGGTCGTGTCCGGCGGAAACAGCAGCTTTGAAATTTCAGTCTCACCGGGAGGAGACTTTCCGACGATGCCTATGTTCAAGGGCGATCGCCGCTATACTTTCCCACAGCACATGGTGCGCAGCATGATCGGTGAGACGATGTTTGCAGCTGCACAGAACGATCAGCGCCCTGCATTTAACGGCGTGTTCGTCAAGGTGAGCGGAGGCAGGATAATATTCGTCGGCTGTGACGGAAACCGCCTCTCATGCACATCGAGAGATATTGATGCCGATGTTCCGGAGTGTGAGATCATAATTCCCGCAAAGTTCCTATCAGAGCTTTCAAAGATGCTTCGGGATTCCGAGGACGAGTGTGAAATGATAATCGGAAATAAGCACATCATCTTCAGAATTGATTCTCTCTACTTCTTCTGCCGCATGATCGAAAGCCGTTATCTGGATTATGATAAGGTGCTCCCGCGCAGCTTTGCAGCTGAGGCTTATGTCTCACCCATTGAGCTCAGAAGCGCACTTGAGCGCGCCTCGATAATCAGCGAGGACAAGCTCGGAGGAAACAGCAAGGCGATAGTCAAGATGATATTCGGCGGAGACAGAATAGATATTTCATCGGTTTCTACGAGCGGAAGTATTCACGAGACTGTCGGAGCCGCAATTACTGGCGAGGAGATGACTATCGGCTTTACTTGCCGCCTCCTTCTCGACGCGCTGCGCGCAATTCCGCAGGATATATCGCGCCTCAGAATAGGTCTTAACGGAGCTGACCGCGGAATCTGTATCGAGCCGTCATACGGATCGAGCTTTATCGAGCTTGAGACAGGTTACGAAAAGAACGATACCTCGGATGAGAATTCCGACGGTGAGCGTGAAGACTTTCTGCACTTCGTTATGCCGAGAAGGATGAACGGCTGATGCTGATACACATTGGCAACGGATATATCGTCCGTGGAGACGATGTTATCGGAATATTCGACCTCGACGGAGACGTAACGGGTGCGGATACCGCAGAATTTTTGAAGAGATGCGAGCGGGAGGGACGGACGGAGACGTCGGTGCTCGACCTGCCGCGCAGCTTCGTTTTGACCGAATGTGACGGACGTGAGAGGGTCATACTCTCACACATATCATCGCCTTCTCTCGCAGGACGCGACAGAGGTTTCTGAACAGATAATATGTACTACTTTATCTTTTGAAAGGTTAGGACAGAGTCAAATGGATGAAAATGAACAGATAAACGGCACGCCCGATGCGATTCCCGAGGAGGCGTATGACGAGAGTCAGATACAGGTTCTTGAGGGACTTGAGGCGGTAAGAAAACGCCCGGGTATGTATATCGGTACGACCTCCGTCCGCGGACTCCATCATCTCGTTTATGAGATAGTCGATAACTCGATCGATGAGGCGATGGCGGGACGATGCGACAGCATCGAGGTGGTTCTGTATCCGGACGGAAGCGTGTCGGTCGAGGACAACGGCGCTGGCGTCCCGTCGCAGATGCACCATAAAATGAAAAAACCCGCTATGGAGGTCGTGTTTTCCGTGCTCCATGCGGGCGGTAAATTCGGCGGTTCGGGATATAAGATATCGGGAGGTCTCCACGGTGTCGGCGCTTCCGTCGTAAATGCGTTGTCCGAGTGGTTTGAGGTTGATAACTGCTATGAGGGTAAGCGTTATACCATGCGTTTTGAGCGCGGTCAGATCACACGTCCGTTTACCTGTGAGGGAGACTCAAACGGTCGTCACGGATTGAAGGTGCGATTTCTTCCCGACCCCGAAATATTTACCGACACGACGGAGTTCGATATGTCGATGCTCCTCACAAGACTGCGTGAGCAGGCGTTCCTCAACGCGGGAATCCGCATCCGTATAAAGGATATGAGGAAGAAATGCGAGGATGAGGACAGCGACGGGCTTGATCCGGATATAAAGAGGATGCTCGCTGCCGCAGACTCTGACGGGAGTGCCTCTGCGGAGAATTCCGAAGAGAGTGAATCTGAAAATTCGGATGCGGTATCAGATGCCGTGACTGCCGAAGAGGCAACCGTTTCAAAGATGGAGGACGACTCCGGCAGTGAATATACCGAGGACGGATACAAGGTATATGATTTGCGTTATGAGGGAGGTATACGCTCATTCGTCGCACACCTGAATGCGTCGAAGCACGTTGGGCTCATCCATCCGAACGTGATCTATATGCGTTCGCGAAAGGGCGATATTACCGCCGAGGTTGCGATGCAGTATAATGACAGCTATAACGAGACGATAGTCACATTTGCCAACAATATGGCGACGATCGACGGCGGTACTCACGAAACGGGATTCAAGTCTGCGATAACCAAAGTGCTGAACGATTATGCGCGGCGCACCGGATCACTTAAGGATAATGATAAGAATCTTACCGGTGAGGATGCGCGAGAGGGTCTGTGCGCGGTCGTTTCGGTGAAGCTGCCGGATGCGCAGTTTGAAAGCCAGACGAAGGCTAAGCTCGGGAATTCCGAGGTGAGACCTATCGTTGACAATATCGTGACGGAGAAGCTATCGGAATTTTTTGAGGAAAATCCGTCGGTTGCAAAGGCTATAATAGAAAAGTCGCTTGCGGCATCGCGCGCCCGTGAGGCGGCACGCCGCGCCCGTGAGCTGACGAGAAGAAAGTCGTTCCTTGAGGGATCGTCGCTGCCGGGAAAGCTCGCCGACTGTCAGGAGCGCAGGACGGAGCTGACTGAAGTATACCTCGTCGAGGGAGATTCCGCAGGAGGTTCTGCAAAGAGCGGACGAGACAGCCGTTTTCAGGCGATACTGCCGCTGCGCGGTAAAGTGCTGAACGTTGAGAAGTCACGTCTTGATAAGGTATACTCGAATCAGTCGCTCATTCCGATAATCCAGGCGCTCGGCTGTGGAATCGGCGAGGATTTTGATATAACTAAGCTGCGTTACGGCAAGATAATCATTATGGCGGATGCGGACGTGGACGGAGCACACATACAGATACTGCTCCTGACATTCTTCTTCCGACATATGCGTCAGCTTATCGACGACGGACATGTGTATCTTGCACAGCCGCCGCTTTATAAGATAAAGTCGCGCGGCGGACGGGAGCATTATGCGTTCTCGGATGCGGAACGCGATGAGATTGCGGCATCCCTCGAGGGTAAGTTTACGATCGAGAGGTACAAAGGTCTCGGTGAGATGGATGCAGAGCAGCTCTGGGAGACGACGATGGATCCCGAGCGGCGAACTCTCCTACGCGTAGATGCAGAGGATGCGGTTGCGTGCGACGAGGCGTTCTCACTCCTGATGGGTGATAAGGTTGAGCCGCGCCGTGAGTTTATTGAGCAGAATGCGCGGTATGCGGAGAATCTTGACGTTTGATCTATGTTCGGATGGCTCTCTGTTATAAATTGATGGCACGTCCGGTGTGGGGAGTTATTTTCTTTGTTTTCTTTTCGCGCGACTGCCGGTCT
>CAKSEM010000120.1 GCA_934446485.1 uncultured Eubacteriales bacterium
ATTCAGAAAGCTGTCGCAGACCGACAGCTGCACGGAAGAAACACGATGGGGATAAGGAAACATCATGGCTGCAAAAAAAGAGAATACACAGACGAAATGAACGAAAAACACGGATAGAAAGAAGTAAGCGGCAGAAGCAACAAAGCAGAGACATAAAAGAAAGAGAGAAGTAACCTTAATCCAGAAAGCAGCCGCAGATCGGCAGCCGCACGGAATAAAACAATAAGGACAAAAAATTCAATACGTTTTCAACAGGAGACGAACATGCACACGAAAAAACTCAGGCATTTTGCAAAAGCAAAATGCCTGAGTCGGAAAACTGTACGCATATTAGGGATTTTAAGCTGTCACACCTTGTCGCCGCTCAGAAAAGCCGCGCTGCGTTCGGGCGCATCCTTAGCTCCCTCCCATGGCTCATCGGCATATCGGTAGTCGAATTTTTTGCAGAACCTGCTGACATCTTCCTTGAGCGATGCTATGTATTCAGCTTCGTGTGTGCCGACAGAGGTGTAGAACTCGGCAAATTCACGCCTTGACAGACGTTCCTCTGCTGCTGCAAGGAATCTTGCAAAGTGTGAGAGGCAAAAGTGGTGCTGCGTTGCCGTCAACTCGCGGAATTTCGGATCGGATTGCCACAGAAGTGCAGCCGTTTCAATCATCCGCGAAAAATTATATTCGATGCGGTTGCATATGTAGCAGTCGCCGGATATTGTACCAAGACGTTTTGCGGCGGCGGCACCTGATTTTGCGGGAAACATTCCCGACTTCATTTGCTCTCCGATATGTTCAAGATGGCTCTCCAGAATGAGTGCAAGAGGCAGACGTTTGCCGTTCTCAAAGAGCATGCTGAGGTGGCGGCTGCAGAATCCCTCGGCATTCGTGCGGAGTCTTGTATCCGGCTCCATCATGGATGCTCCGAGTATAAGCTCACACTCATCAGTCTCGAGCTTACTGTAGAGGCGGCAAAACGGGCATACGTGCACGCCGTTGTCGGCACTTGCTGCAGCAGATGCTTCAAACGCTTCATTTACGGGTATAGTATAGATTTGTTCCATCTTATTTCCTTTCCGCCGAGACTCGTGTCTGTTCCGACCCGGCTTCAAATTGCAGATTTTTTTGACGTGTGATATATTTTGTGGTACAATATAATATAGAGCTTGAAGATGAGCTTTTTCGGAGGTGATCGATACGGCACACGTTATTGAGGAAGGCACGACACGCACCGGAGTACCGTTTGTTAAAGTAGCCGGGACCGGGAATTTTTCGGTGTTCAAGACCTTCGATTGCGGGCAGTGCTTCAGATTTGACCCCGTGCCGACATCGGACGGAGCGTACGAGGTGTCCGGCGTGGCGCTCGGTCGTCATGTCGCTATCCGGCAGGATGCTGAGTCGTGCGGGAGTATTACGCTTATCGGCTCGGATGCGCAGGACTGGAATTCCGTATGGAAACGGTATCTGTCGCTCGATACGGATTACGAAGAGATTGATCGCAAGATTACGTCTGCACTTGACCCTGACGGATGCCGCGTTATGATGCGTGCCGCCGAGCTCTCGCGAGGGATCAGAATCCTGCGTCAGGATCCGTGGGAAGCGCTCTGCTCATTTATTATATCACAAAACAACAACATTCCGCGAATAAAGAAGATAATTTCTGCTATGTGTGAGCGTTTCGGAGAGACAACACCCGACGGGCGCGAAAAAACATTTCCGAAACCGGAGGTCCTCGCCGATGCAGGGGAGGACGAAATATTCTCTCTGCGCTGCGGCTTCCGCGCGCCGTATATAGTCGATGCCGCACGCCGTGTTGCTTCGGGAGACGTTGATCTTGATGCCATCGCGTTGTGTGACGATTACGACGAGTGTGCAGAACAGCTAAAACGGATACACGGAGTCGGACCGAAGGTCGCGGCGTGTACATTGCTGTTCGGATTCGGACATTTAGAGGCGTACCCTGTTGACACATGGATCCGCAAGGTTGAGAGCCGCCGCTTTCCGAACGGGCTCGATCACGGAAGATTCGGTGAATATGCCGGTGTTGCACAGCAGTATCTGTTTTATATGGAGCGGTACATAGACGCGCGCGAAGAGCGCGATATATCATAACGAGAGGTCGTTGCAGATGGACATAAGATCTCCGATAGCGGTATTCGATTCAGGTGTCGGCGGGATCAGCATCCTGCGGGTGCTGGCAGAGCGTATGCCGTCGGAAAACTACATATATTACGGTGACTCTGCCAATGCACCGTACGGAGAAAAATCCCCGGCAGAGGTGAGAGAGGCGGCGCGAGGCGTTGTGCGGGAGCTTGTGAACCTCGGTGCAAAAGCTATAGTCATTGCCTGCAACACGGCTACTGCGGCTGCGGCTGAGGCATTGAGAAACGAATATCCCGATCTGCCGATCATAGGTATGGAGCCTGCGGTCAAGCCTGCGTCTGAAGTCGGAGAGCACCCGACGGTGCTCGTTATGGCGACTCCTCTGACGCTTAAGCAGGAGAAGTTCCGCCGTCTCATTGAGCAGTACCGTGACAGAGCAAACTATATTGACGTGCCGTGCCACGGACTCGTCGAGCTTATCGAGAGCGGCATTGTTGAAGGTGAAGCTATGGATTGCTGTCTTCAGTCGATACTCAGCCCGTACACGGCTGGGGTAAGAATAAATGCCGCCGTGTTGGGATGTACGCACTATATTCATGCGCGGCGTTCAATAGAGCACGCGCTCGGAGGTAACGTGCCGATATTTGACGGGGCTCTCGGAACGGCTCGCGAAACGGAGCATCGGCTGCGCGATGCGGGACTTCTTAATGATGCTGCCGTAAACGGTACGGTTGAAATTATGAATTCATCCAGAGACATTGGGATGCTTGAGCTGTCGCGACGTTTGTTCGGCGGCAAATGCGTGATTTTGCCTGTCGGCGGGGAAGTTCTGTGAGGAGGTAGCCTGTGGGACGGATAAATGTACTCGGATTCGATGTTGCGAATCTGATAGCGGCGGGCGAGGTAGTTGACAGACCGTCGTCAGTCGTGAAGGAACTGACGGAGAATTCCATCGATTCGGGAGCTACGTCGATTACAGTGGAAATACAGCGCGGCGGCGTTGCGTTTATCCGTGTTTCGGATAACGGATGCGGTATCGAGCCGGACGATCTTCCAGTCGCTATTCTGAGGCATGCGACGAGCAAGATACACTCAGCCGAAGACCTGCAGCAGATAGGAACGCTCGGGTTCCGTGGGGAGGCACTTGCGGCGATAGCATCTGTATCGAGACTGCGCATATTTTCTAAGACTGCGGAAGCTGCAATGGGCGCCATACTTACTGCCGAGGGCGGTGAGGTTGTTGACATAACCGAGGCTGGCTGTGCCGACGGTACGACGGTCGTGGTAGAAGAACTGTTTTATAACGTGCCGGCGCGGCGAAAATTTTTAAAGAAGGACGCAACCGAGGCTGCGGCAGTAGGCGCACTTGCCGAACGTATCGCGCTTTCAAGGCCGGATATTGCCGTAAAGTTCATATCTGACGGAGATATCAGATTTTCAACCTCCGGAAACGGAAATCTCAGGGAAGCCATTTACTCAGTATTCGGTCGTGATGCCGCGTCACGCATGATCGAGGTGTCGCGCGAGGCGGACGGAGTAAGCGTCACGGGATATGTGTCGGAACCGGATTTTTTGAAATCGAACCGCAATATGGAGAATTTCTTTGTAAACGGAAGATATGTCAAGAGCAAAACGGCGACCGCCGCCCTCGAACAGGCATACCGTACGCGCATACCGCAGGAGAAGTTTCCGTTCTGCGTTCTGAATATTGATATATCTCCGGCTGCCGTGGATGTGAACGTCCATCCTGCAAAGCTGGAAATCAAGTTTACCAACGAGAGGATAATATTCGAGTCGGTTTACTATGCCGTTCTCTCTGCGCTTGAGTCACGGGTATCAAGACCGGAGCTGAAGCTGTTTCCAGACAGATCGGGCGAGCGTCATGTCGGCGCTGCGCGAGGCGATTCTGTGCCTCAGTCCGACTCCGGAGCTGCGCGGAGCGAAAAACGGAAAGGCGGATCTTCATTTTGGATAGACGGAGACGAAGCTCGCCGTCTGCTCGGTGCGTTCGTCCCGGCGGATGCCCGTCCGCCGAAGCCGCCGCAGGTGCACATCCCCTACCGCGAAGCGGAGGATGTGTCGCAGGCACCGTCTGCGAGGTCTGAGGCATCCGCTGCGGCGAGCGAGCTTCCGCAAGGCACGCCGGAGAGCGTGAGCCCGTCGGGGGCTCACGCGACGCCCGCAGATGAATTATCCGAAACTTCAGCCGGTGTTTATCGGGAGGCTGAGGCCGGTGAGACGACCGGAACTTGCGCGGGCGCCGCCCCGCAGGATGCGGGGCTCTCCGGCGTGCCGGACTACATAATCCTCGGCGAAGCATACAACTGTTACGTTATAGTGCAGCTTGAGGACAGACTGCTCTTCGTAGATAAACATGCAGCTCACGAGAGGATTATCTTTGATGAGTTGTGCCGCCGTATGCGTACGGCTGAACGGACGAGCCAACTGCTCATGGTTCCGATAAGAGTAAACCTGCTTGAAATTGAAGCAAATGCGGCTTCAGAGTTTTCCGACAAGATTACGGCTACAGGCTTCTGCTTTGAGCTTGAAGGCAGCGGCAGCGGGCAGTGTGCCGTGATCTCCGCGATACCCGATATGCTCTCCTCTGCTGAGGCGGTTGAGCTGTTCTCTACGCTCGTTACGCGACTTGCCGATGTCGGAGCGGGTGCGGATGCCGCAGCGGAAGAGTTCTTTGCGCGAGGACTGTTC
>CAKSEM010000121.1 GCA_934446485.1 uncultured Eubacteriales bacterium
GCTCTGAATCCCGTAGTCAACACTCCTCTCAAGGGTACGGTTGACGAAACTACCGGCGGTTGATCTTACAGCCGATCGCTTGATGTCCCGCCTTTTTGGGACATAAATCATCTCGAAAGGAGAACTTATAATGACTAAAACCGTAACAAAACGGAAAGTCGAAATGCCTTCCGGAATTCGGAACAAGCTGATAGCTGCCATCGCCATGCTGCTGATAGCCGCTATAATGATGGTCATGTCAACGTATGCATGGTTTACGCTGTCTACGGCTCCGGAAGTCACCGGAATCACGACAAACGTCGGTGCAAACGGTAACCTTGAAATGATGCTCCTGAACAAAGACAGCTTTGCGAGTGGAGCCGATGACCTCGGTGTGGTTTCCTCGGTCGGAGACTCATACGCAGTAAAGGATATTGAAGAAGCTAACATGACTTGGGGTAACCTCGTCGATCTGAGCGCTGCATCCTACGGCCTCAGCGACATCGTGCTCATGCCCGCAAGACTCAACGTAGCCAGCGCCGATACCGTTAATAACTCTATACTGCTCGCGCCGTCCTACGGCACAGACGGACGTGTTATTGACGTCAATACCGCCACGTATTCCGGTGCAAAAGACGGAAACACGTGGACCTACAAGGAGCTGACGGATCACGCGGGTGTCCGCGCTATCGGGACGAGCTCCGGTGTAACGCAGCGCCTGAGCGCTTACCGCACGGCAAAGTCTGCGATTACGACGAACACGGACGCTGCTAAGAACGCAGCACAGACATCGCTGACCTCCAACGGTCAGACGCTTGCCAACATCGTCATGCGCCATGTTACGGCAAAGGCGGATGAATCATATACGCTCGACGAAGTAAAGGCGCTCCAGAACATGATAACCTCCCTCAAGACTGCAAACGCCAAGGCGGGCGACGCTATCGTTCAGGCAGTGCTTGCAAACTCTCTGAGCGCAGCACAGACTGCAGCGCTGACCGATGAGCAGGTTACTGCACTCGTAAATTCGTTTGCTAATGTAACACCGAGCACGCTTCCCACGGATAATGTGGTGCTTCCGGCGGGCTTTGATGCAGCAAAGGCGCAGTGGGAGACGAACAACACGACGATCAACGCCGCTAAGACGTCGGTCGACGCTCTCGTTGGTGAGGCAAAGACGAGCTACGCTTATGCCGATATCGAGGGCATTGTGGATCAGCTGATCAACAAGGAGCACACCACGGTTGCAGGTGTTAAGAATCCGAAAAAAAGCGATTTGAATGCGATCATTCAGAATGTGACCGCCAATGACATGACCGTTATCATGGAAATGGAAGACGGTGCGGGAATCTATGCCGACATTGCAAAGCTGATCGGAGATATCACGGCATCCGGATTTACGGTAACCGTTACCCAGGATAGCCTTGAGGCGACAGCGAAGGCTGTCATCAAAACGATCGGGCATGATTCTCCGCTGGTATCGGCGATCACTGTCGGTAACGCTCCTGCGGCAACCCCTGCTGCCGGAACGAAGACCATCCTTGCCGATACATACGGCTATGCGCTCGACCTCGGCTTCCGCACGAATGCTGCGGCAAGCAACCTCCTGCTCCAGACTGCGGAAAAGCAGCGTGTCTATGACTCGGGCGAAGCAGCCAACACGCAGGGCGGCGGTTCATACATGCAGTTTACGTCCGGAAACGTCAAGACGTTCTCTGTATCCGAGGTTCGTGCTCTTATGAGTGCCATCCGTGTTGCATTTGTAGCTCCTAATGACACGACCGACGCTACGACGTATAAGATCCTAGGTCTCGGCAAGCTCGACATTACGGGTACGCTGAACAGCACAAGCGGTATCACGACTTATACCGGCGGTAAAGTGACCGACCAAAACGGAAATGTGCTTGCTGACGGTACGGCTGACGACGCAGCAAATGCTGCCGGCATAAAGGCTGATCTCTTCCTTTGCAACTATACCTACGACAGCGAAAGCAATGCGCTGACGGTAGGCGATAAGAAGGCTGACCAGTCCGCTCTTACGGCTCTTACCCAGAACAAGGCACAGAAGGTCACGGTTATCGTTTACCTTGACGGCGATATCGTTGACAACACCATGGTTGCAAACGCAGCTGAATCTATGAGCGGTAAGCTCAATCTCCAGTTCAGCTCGAGCGCAACGCTGAAGCCGATGGAGAACACCGGTATGCGTCAGGGAGGAACTCCCGGCATGGGTGCTCCGACGGTCACCTATACTCAGAAGGCGGCAGCCGGTGATACCTATACCTTCAAAAACATGACCGGTACTGTTAAGGCAGGCTACACCATATACGAAGGAAGCGACGGCAACATATACTATTCGACCAACGGCACGAGGTATACGCAGCTGACGTCTTCAAATCTGGCAAACGCTGTTACCGTTAGCAGTTCAAATCCGTAACGGATGGAGTCATTTCTCATCCGTCCCGCCCCGGATTTCCGGGGCGGGACGGGGGATGACGACGCGGGCGGGGAATGACGCCCGATGAGAACAAGAGACAATCCAACCCCGATCTAAGGGGCTGATGAGCGCTTGCCATCGGCTCTTTACATGGAGGCTGGACACGGCACTCCGCGATGATACCGTCACTCGCAGGATATGAGAAAGGACCCACCTCTATTGAAAGAAATAACTAAAGATCAGAAGCGCCGCAGGCGGACAGTGCTCTATGTGCTCCTCCTGACAGCCCTTCTCTTACTGCTTGCCGCCGCGACGTATGCGTGGTTTTCGCTCAGTCACACACCGCGCGTCAGCGATATGCATATGTCGGTCTCGTCGGCAGCCGGACTGAAGCTCGCCCCAAAGCATAATGCTCCGGACGACGTCTGGTCGGAGGTCCTCGATTTTTCGGGGCTCGTCGGAAGCGAGACTGAGCTGAAGCCGGCTACATGGTCGGTGAGCCGCGGCGCTCTAGTGACATGTGACTACGGAACCGACGGACGACTCCTCGGAGATGATCGGGTGACGCTCCTTTCCGACCGTGAGAATGCCAATCGCAGCGGTGCGAATGCTTACTATGTCAAGGGGACGTTCTTCGCTAAGTCAGATTCACCGGTCTCGGTGTCCCTCGGCGATGCCGTTGAGGTGAACGACGGGCGCGGTGCTGCCGGCACCTACGTGATCGGTATGCCTCTGTGGAATCAGACCGAACTTCGCCACGACGACGGAGGCTTGGGTGCGGAGACTGCGATCAGGATCGGTCTGCGCATAACGAAGGTGAATCCCGTAAGCGGCGACGCGATCGTAGACAGTGTATTCTACATATACGAGCCGAACTACGACTCGCATATCGGCAGCGACCGAACCGACGATATACCGACTCCGAGCATTGACGGCGGCGCAACGCTCATTGACGACGCACATCTGATACGTCAGACGACCTCGTCATGGAGTGAGGCTGACCCCGTCGAATCGGGCGTTACGGTAAAGACCCTCGGGAGGTTCAGCTCCGAGACAGAGCTGTTTTCGCTCGAACTCGGTGAGATCGCCGCGATAGATCTCTACGTGTGGCTCGAGGGGCAGGATGCCGACTGCACGAACCTGATCGACGATGCACGCATAATCGCCAATATGCACTTTTCGGCAGACTACACGTCGCACGGCGGGCTCGTAAATATTCCGGACTGATGCCGGTCGGTGAGATACGGCAATCAATAAATCAAACTTGCACGAATTATGAAGGGAGACAGTAAATGAATAAGAAGCTATCTGAAGCAGAAGTAAACTCTGCTGCTATGGAGGAGATCATCCCTCCGAAGAGCCGCGGGCGCAAAATTGCAGGAACCGTGGTCAACGTCATTCTCGTGATTGCAATACTTCTTGCTGCATTCTGCACGTACACGAGCTATGTTTCAACGAGCGGAAACGGTGTTCCGAGCATATTTGGTCTGCGTATGCTGTCTATCCAGACAGATTCAATGTATCCGACGCTCAGCCCCGGAGATATGATCTTCGACAAGGCGATCAAGGATACGGGTGCGCTGCAGGTCGGAGATATCATCACCTATTGGACGGTGATCGACGGCGAAAGACAGCTCAACACGCATAGAATCACGCAGATATACGACGGAGGCGGGTATCTTATATTCCAGACGAAAGGTGATAACAACACCATCGACGACCCGCTGACGGTACATGAATCGGAGCTTGTCGGTCAGTACAACGGCGCGAAGATCGGCGGCCTCGGCAAGGTATTTGACTACCTGCAGACCAGCACGGGCTTCCTCATAGTTGTTGTGATCCCCGTTGCAATATTCTTCCTGTTCCATCTGATTCAATTCTTCCGTGTCCTCTTTGAGTACAACAATATCAAGAACAAGCTTTCATACGAGCAGGAGCGCGGACGCACCGAGGATATGGTTGAAGAAGAAAAACGCCGTCAGGCGGACGTGCACCGCGCAGAGCGCGAGCGGCTCGAAGCTGAGCTTCGTGAAAAGCTGAAGGCTGAGCTTACTGCGGCATCAGCTCCCGAACCGTCGGAGAGCAAGTCTGAGACACCCGAGGAGATGGAAGTCCGCATCCGCGCCGAGATGGCGGCGAAGACCGAGGCTGAAGCAAAAGCAAAGGCTGAGGCCGAGGCTAAGGCAGCTATGGAGGCTGAGATCCGCGCCAAGATCATGGCTGAGATGGCGGAAAAGTCCGGGCATCCGTCCGACACCGACACAGAGAACAAGGCATAACTGACGCCCGTTTGGGCGGATCCGAGGTAATAAATGGACAACTTTCTGAGGTATTTTTATCAGGACGTGGGGCGTGTGTTC
>CAKSEM010000122.1 GCA_934446485.1 uncultured Eubacteriales bacterium
CTCTTGTGAATAACCCGGGAATTTTGATAGCTGACGAGCCGACGGGAAACATAGACCCTCAGATGTCGCTTGAAATCATGAACCTTCTCGTAAAGATAAACAAGCTCGGAAAAACGGTCATAGTCGTAACGCACGAACAATCACTTGTAGATTACTATAAGCAGAGAGTCATCATGATCCGTGACGGCGTCGTGGTGGAGGATCGCGTCGGAGGTATGTTTGAATGAAGAGACGCTATAATCTGTTCTACTTTATTGCAGAAGCCTTCAAGGGACTGAAGCGCAACGGCGTCATGACATTCGCATCGATTGCCGTCCTTCTCAGCTGTCTTCTCGTTATCGGCGGCTTCTCACTTCTGGTCCTCAATATCAATGTCAACCTTGAGCAGCTCGGCACGCTGAATGAGATCGTCGTCTTCTGCGAGCCCGATGCCACCGAGGATGAGATCTCTTCAGTCGAAAGCGCTATCTCGTCCCTCGACAACATCGCAACGCTCACACACTCCACAAAATCCGAACAGCTTGCACATCTGCGCGATGAAAGTCCCGATCTGTACGGAGATATCACCGACGAAGAGAACCCGCTGTCGGATTCCTTTACGATTACCTATAAGGACAACTCGGGTGTCACAGACCTTGATTACCGCCTACATCAGATAGAGGGTATACGAAAGGTCAAGAACACGCTTGAAGTCGCAACGACCATCGAAAACCTGAAGAACGGCGTCATGCTCATCTTCATATGGTTTCTCGCTATTCTCTTTGTCGTCAGCATTTTCATAATAATCAACACCATAAAGCTGACCGTATTCTCACGCCGGCGTGAGATCAGTATTATGCGATACATAGGCGCCACCGGATGGTTCATAACTCTCCCGTTTATATTTGAAGGAATAATAATCGGACTCGTATCCGGATCAGCCGCGTATTTCATTCTGAAGTACGGATACATATACATCGTAAACAGCGCAGCAGCAGGACTCCAAATGATAACGACGATCTCGTTTGCCGACATTTCATCGTTGGTTCTCGGCGCGGCTCTCGGAATCGGCGTTGCAACCGGTGTTATCGGCGGCAGTATTTCGATAGCAAAGTACCTGCGGGACTGATTTCCCGCAAAAGCGACACGCTGTCTGTATTAAAATATAGGCAACATCCGTCAGGGCGGCGACTGCACTGCAGCCTCCCGCTATACGAAAGGACAGGGTGAAATTATGTTATCCCGAAATAAGATGAGACTGTGTGCACTCGCGGCTGCCGCAAGTGTCGGTGCAGGTGCAGTCATGTGTACCGTGCCGTCCTCAGCTGCCGCCGTAAATGACGCCACGGTACAGTCATATGAGGCACAGCTCGCCGAGCTCGGCGAAAAGCAGCAGCTCGCACAGCAGAAAATTCAGGAAACCAAAGACAATATTGAAAACGTCATGCAGTACAAGCAGGCGCTCGACGAATCGATCGAGTACACGGCTCGAAAGATCACGACTGCCGAATCTATGATCGACGAACTGAAGACGCAGATCGCCGCAAAGGAAGAAGAGATCTCCGAGACGGAAGAAAAGATCAAAACCCAGCGAGAAAGGTTTCTCGCCCGTATGGCGGCAATGCAGGAGGACGGTAACGTAACGTACCTTGAGCTGATTCTCGGCTCCGAGGATCTCACAACATTCCTCACGCGCGTCGATTACGTAAACTCCATGCTCGAATACGACAACAAGGTTATAGCGGATCTCCGCACCTCAAAGGAGCAGATCCGCAAGGCCGAAGAAGAGATCGAGGCATCGATCAAGACACAAGAAGATACGCTCACACAGCTTGAAAATGACCGCGGCTACTACAACACGCTTTCTGCCGAATCCGACTCTTCCCTCTCGAAGCTCGAATCCGACGAAGCCGCATGGAAGGCGGAATACGACAACTACGTTGCAGCCGAAGCTGAACTCAACGCAAAGCTCGAATCTTACATCGCCGAAGTTCAGAAGCAGGCGAACCGCGTGTATGTGGGCGGCGATTTCATGTGGCCGCTTCCGGTTGACGGATCGACCGGCATCTCGTCGCACTTCGGCGGCAGAACTCTCAACGGAATGTATGAGTACCACGCCGCAACGGACATATATGCCCCGACAGGAACGCCGATTTATGCCTCCAACGGCGGCGAGGTCATCGTCAGTGAGTGGCATGACAGCTACGGCAATTACGTTGTTATCGACCACGGTGACGGTAAGGCAACGCTCTATGCACATATGTCGGTCAGAATGGCTACGGTAGGTCAAACCGTAAGCCGAGGAGATGTGATCGGTCAGGTAGGCAACACGGGATACTCGTTCGGAAGCCATCTGCACTTCGAGTTCCGTCTGAACGGCGAGCGCGTCGATGCCGAACAGTACGTGCCGAGCCCGTACTGATCCAAAACGCAAATAAGAGCCCCGGTTGACGGGGTGCTGCTTCGGAGGCACAGCAAGGGCACATGAAAAAGAAAATATCAGTCGGGAGCGCTGTGGCAATTGCACTGATAGCCGCGATCCTGACCTTTCAGATAACCTATGTCGCAGTGAGCGGAACCGCAGCTGACCTATTCAGCAAGTCGGGCAACGACGGCAAGAGCTTTATGAATCGTGTCACATCCAGGCTCTCGGAGGTAGACTCCCGTTACCGAGAATTGTATGTCGGAGAGCTCAACGACGATACTCTCATCGATTGCGTTCTCAAGGGCTACGTTGCAGGAACGGGCGACCCTTACGGCGCATACTACACTGCGGATGAGTACAGCAGCTTTCTGACCGATCTGAGCGGTGAATCTGTCGGCATCGGCGTCAACGTGATATATAACACCGAAGTGCCCGGCATCGAGATAGTCAACGTCATGCCGAACTCTCCTGCAGAAGCAGGCGGAATTGAGGTCGGAGATGTGATCGTATACGTCGGCGAATCACGCGAAAAGGTGTCAGATCTCGGCTTTGACGGTGCGGTATCCGCGCTGCGCGGCGATGTCGGCAGCGATGCCGTATTCTCGGTTCTGCGCGACGGCGAGATCACAGATTTTACGCTGAAGCGTGCCAAGGTCGAAAATGTAACGGTATTTCCGAGAGTATACGGTCCTGACAACACGGTCGGAGTAATACGGATAACGGGATTTGAAATGAGCACTCCCGACCAGTTTATATCCGCCGTCACGGAGCTTCTCGATGACGGCTGTGAAAGTCTCGTATTTGATCTTCGGTATAACCCTGGAGGCGAGCTCAATTCGATAGTAAAGGTGCTCGACTACCTTCTTCCCGAGGGACCGATCATACGCGTGTTCGACTCAAATGATACTGAGGTCGAACGCTTCACCTCCGACGCAAGCTCGCTCGACTGCCCCATGGCAGTAATAGTAAATTCGCGTACCGCTTCGGCGGCTGAGTTATTTACTGCGGCTCTGCGCGACTACGATAAAGCAAAAATCGTCGGTGAGACGACCTACGGCAAAGGGTGCATGCAATCAACGAATCCGTTGCCGGACGGCGGTGCCCTTCATGTGACATATCGGATGTTCAAGCCGCCGTTCTCCGAAAGCTACCACGGAGTCGGCATAGTTCCCGATGTCACGGTCACACCGAATGAAAAGCTGTCAACTCTGAGCATCTACAAAGTCGATGATGCCGACGACAACCAGCTTACGGCAGCAGTAGAAACCATTGATGGGTCTAAATAATGATAATACATTCTGAAAGGAACTGAATTCAATATGGATCACGCTGAGGAAAAAGTAACTCTCTACACCGCGGAAGGGTACAAATCACTCGTTGACGAGCTCTCGTACCTGAAGCAGACGAAGCTCGAAGAGGTCAAGCGCAGTCTCGCAGAGGCACGCTCATTCGGAGACCTCTCCGAGAACAGCGAATACGATGAAGCAAAGAACGAGCAGGCTAAGGTCGTAGCACGTATAACCGAGCTTGAAGAGCTCATAAACCACGCAAAGGTCATAGATGAGTCCGAGATCAAGGCTGATGTGGTCAACCTCGGTTCAACGGTACTTGTGCACGACTATGAGCTTGACGAAGAGGTTGAATATAAGCTCGTCGGAACGAACGAAGCAAATCCCATGCTCGGCAGAATATCCGACCAGAGTCCGATCGGCAGCGCTATGCTCGGCGCAGTCGTCGGAGATGTCATAACCGTTGAAACTCCCGGCGGAGAATTGAAGATCAAGATACTGAAGGTACAGAGATCAAAGCCGGGCGCCGATGAATAATAGCACCGCGCTGACAGCATAACAGAAAGGTACTGACTTGAATGAGTGACAGAAACACCGGAAACAATCAGCAGAATACCAATGAGCTTCTCAAGATCCGTCGCGAAAAACTCGCCGAGCTGCGTGAGATGGGACAGGATCCGTTTATTATAACGAAGTTCGATCAGACTCACCACAGTGAGGAAATACGTGCCGATTTTGACTCTCTGGAAGGAAAGACGGTATCGATTGCCGGACGTCTGATGTCAAAACGCATCATGGGCAAGGCTTCATTCTGCCATGTTCAGGACTCCGACGGAACGATCCAGGTATATGTCGCGCGCGACTCGGTCGGTGAGGACTCCTATCGCGGATTCAAACGGCTCGATATCGGTGATATCGTCGGTATCAGCGGTACGGTATTCAGCACGAAAACCGGAGAGATATCCGTACACGCCGAACGCCTGACGCTGCTCTCCAAAAGTCTGCAGATCCTCCCCGAGAAATTCCACGGACTGACGAATACCGATCTGCGGTACCGTCAGCGCTATGTT
>CAKSEM010000123.1 GCA_934446485.1 uncultured Eubacteriales bacterium
CGAGCAGATCGTCACAGGCCTGACGCTCCTCACTCCACATATTGAAGAGGCAGTCCTCCTCATATATAGCCTCTGCTCCCATCATCCACGGCTGCATCATTGATAAGAAATACTGCCCGAGGTGGGTCTCAAAATACGGCTGATAGCAGTGCTGTATCGCGATATGGACACCCCAGCGCCCCTTTCCCAGCGCCTCTGCTGCGGGACGCGCCTGGCTGAGAAGCGTCATAGTATGAGGCACCATCGTTTCGGCACGCACAAAATCCGCACCGGCAAGGAATGAGTAACGGATTGCGCCGCTGGCATCGCCGAACGCCGCACAGTCGCACACTGTATGTGCCTTGTCAATGTCTGCTTTCAGGAATGCAGTAAGCTTTTCGCTCGCCTCCTTCATATCCGACGAAGCATACGGCTCTTTTGGATCGGCAGCATATACGAGACCGGGGTACTCATGTTGACCGCAGTCATTGAACATATCACCCGCGCCCTTTGCAAGGGAACCGTCAAGGTAATCTCGGCAGGCACTGACGTAGATACCGTGATCGGCTGAAAATTTGCCCCAGTCATACATATCTACGGGCTTCGGCTCACCGGTGAAGCTGCGGAACACCACATAGTTGCCGAGCTTCGTCCTGTACGTATAGTCGAGGAGCCAATCCATATACCCGTTCCTGTCGTGAGGAATAGCCGTCATGTCGTAACCGACCTTAACGGGGTACTTTTCCCTCTCACAGTCGTATACTTCGATATCAGCGGTATATGAGCCGCAGACGACCTTTGTACCGTCGAGATCTGCCGTGAATTCAAACTCATTCCAACCGAGCGTTGCATCCACAGAGATCTTCTGCGCACCGACGGTAACATCGAACCGATCGTCATGCGCGGCAAACACTTTTCCGATCACGCGCTCGCCTTTCAGAGCCCATGCAGGAATGCTGAGCTGACCGTGGTCGTATTCCGCTTGGGAAACGATTATTCTGCTGATTGCCAGCGAATACTCCGGGTGACGGTTCACGAGCGTCAGCGTATGATGCCCTGCAGGCAGCTTTACTCTCTTCCAGTCATCCTCGAGCATCTGAATGAAATAGTCGTGCTTTCTGTAATAGCGAGCATAACTTAGAACCTCGTCTCCGTCACAGAGCAGAGCAAACCGGAGCTCTCCGTCGATCTGATCTTCCTTTTCGGGAGAGTAGTCGGGCGCACCCATGGCAACGGTGTGAAAAATAGTTTCGGAATAGTCACGTGACGTTTCGGGAACATCAATATCAATCGAAACCGACGCCCCGGGAGCGAGCCATGCGAGCTTCATGCGCGCCCAATCGTGAACGGGAAGCGGAAGCTCTGCTGCCTCAAAAATTGTTTCGCCCGGCTTCGGTGCGGGGCGGAACCAAACATAATCCGTGCGCGTTACGATAACATGACATCCGAGATACTTCGGACCAACAGGAAATTCAATACGCCCCTTCTCTGCAATATCACGTGCCTTGAACTTAAACTCTCCGCTCTGTGTGCTTAACGTGAATACAGCATCTTCGTCAGTCTCCGCTTCCACTCGCACGCCCGCAAGCCCGCGTTTTGTTCTGCTCTGCCACTTCGGTTCGGGCAGAAGCGTCTCCTTGGCGCTCTGAGCAGGTCCGAACCATATAACCGGATAGTCGAGCTTGTAGACACGCTCAATGTCCCCGCCCGCGCAGGACAGTTCACCGTCCCACACATATACAGGATGGTAATGTCTCCTCGAATACAGATACTGGTATCCCCAGTCTATGCGAAAGTTCAGCTTCATTTCTTATGCTGTCACGCCGCCGTTGAAGTTGCAGGTGCGGCAAAACAGACTCCTCCTCTGCGGTTTTTATGTAATTTACATCGCCGTGCGGCGACATTCGTTTTTCGGATCAAACGGCTCACATGGTTTTGGCTTACGCTGCATTGATTCTGCCAAAGAATCGCTCCAAAAACACAGAGATATCCTGCGTGCCGTCAAAATCCGCCGTTTTTATGGAGCAAAACACCTTAACTATTATACCATACCGATGTCTTATAATCAATACATATTTACGGCTTACCGGAGCACATAAAAGGGCTGCCGACAGTCTATCGGCAGCCCTTTTATCTTATTTTGCAACGTTGTTGCAGTATCTCATAAGTATCGTTGCCACCTGAGCACGTGTTGCATTTCTGCGCGGCTCAAGATTCTGACCGATTCCGGTGATAAGCTCCGCGCCGTTCGCCCATCTCATAGGCTCGGTCGCATATCCGCTCACACGTCCGGCATCGTCAAACTTCGATATGTCGCCTCTTGAGGATGTGTCATAGTTCTTATAGGAGGCGTATCTGTAGAGTAACGTCGCCATCTGCTCGCGCGTTATGTTGTCGTCAGGCGAAAATGTCGTAGGTGTCGTACCGTTCACTATATCGTTTTCCGATGCCCACGCAACAGCCTGCGTGTACCACGTATCGTCCTCAACATCGATGAAAGACGCTCTATCAGACGGCGTCGACTGACCGTCAAGCCTCCACAGCACCGTAACGAGCATCGCCCTCGTCATCGGCTTATCCGGAGCAAATTCCGTTTTTGATACTCCGTTGAAGAGTCCGCGGTCGACAACAAAGCTGACCGCCTCGCAGTACCAGCTTCCTTTCTTTACGTCAATGAAGCTCTGTGCTTCCTTAGGGATAGGCGTTATGTCCGCTCTGGCATCACATCTTGTGCAGTGATGCGATTTTTCTCCGTCCGCTTCAGACGTCGGCTGACGGTCAATCGTCCATGCGGAAGAATAATCATGACCGAGCGCGCTCTTCAGTTCTGTCGAGCACACGGTACACACCTGCGGATGCGTGCAGTCTGCGGGTGCGCCCGACACATGCTCTCCGAGCTTACCGTACTCTGCGCCGCACTCATCACAGATCGCACCTCTCCGGCAGTTGGCAGTGTTGATACCCGTTGATGAATGCTGCTCACGCACCGCTATCAGATGACAGTCGAGGCACACTTTGTAATGTTCACTCTCGGCGATCTTCCATTCGGAGAGATGCGTATGCTCGCACCTTCCCTTCAGTGCCAAGGTGAACGTTTCCGTTATCGGGTCACTCCCGTCTGAGGATTTCAGTATGTAGCTGTACGTTACTCTGGCAGCACCGTCATCCACGGTAAGAGTGCTGCCGTTCACTGTACCGCCTACCCAATCACCTGCACGGCTCAATTGGAAGCCGGACAGCTTTGCAAGCTCATCAAGATCGTATTTTCCACTCACATCCGGCTCAATCTCAAAGCGGTTGTCCGCTGCGTTGACGCAGTTCCAGTCTCCCCCCGTATGAGATATGCTCTTATTTTGAGAAACATCAAGGGATGTGAGATTATTCCTGTCGCAGTTCAGAACATTAAGTTCGCCGTTGCGGCTTGTGTCAAGGCTCGTCAGGCGGTTATCGTTAAAGTGCGCCTCCTTTATGCCCTGATACTTTGACAGATCGACCGAGCCGATCAGATTATTGTCAAAGTGCAGATATATAACGTTCGGCGTGTTAACTCCGCTTATATCCGTAAGCTGTCCGTTATTGCAGCTTACCCAGATAGCATGATTGCTGTTTACCGTAAGGGATTTCATCGGATTATCCGAGCAGTAGACATGCCAAAGATGCTGTTCCGTATCGTCTATGCTCAGCGATTCAAGACGGTTGTTGTCACAGTTGAGTTCCGCCAGCTTCTTGCACTCCGAGATGTTCAGCTGTGTGAGGAGATTATTATTGCATTCAAGCTCTTTAAGTGCGCCGTTTCCGCTGAGATCGAGCGAGGTGAGCTTGTTGTTATAGCAGTACAGATACTCAAGCGACACGCATCCTGCCAGATCCAGAGATGTGAGGCAGTTATCATTCACCCACAAATAACTGAGCTGAGGCAGATTCAGATTGCTGAGGCTCTGCAGCTGATTATTTTCCAGTCGTAGATATTCAACTCCGCAGTTTTTTATGTCTACAGAGGTGATACTGTTTTCACTGCAATAAATATGTGACAGTGACGGGCAGTCGCTTATTTTAAGCTCCGTCATACCGGTTCCGCTGAGTTCCAGTGTTTTCAGCTTCTTGAGTCCGTCCACCTTGATTCGGACACCGTCGTTTTTGTAGAAGGTTGCATCCTCAAGATTCTCCATCCCCGTAAGGTCATATTCGGAATCGAGCTGATTATCTCCGCAATTAATTATTTCCAGCTTATTACATGAACCGAAATTAATACTCTTCAACTTGTTATGGCTGCAATTAAGATATTTAAGCTCCGTGTTATTAGACAGATCAAGGCTCGTCAAGGCGTTGTTCCTGACCTCCAGCCGTTCGAGCTTAGTATTGTGGCTGAGATCGAGCGATGTCAGCCGATCGTTATCGTTTACGAGGTACAGATCGGTAAGTTCGGTATTGTTGCTGAGATCCACCGATGTCATCTGCGACATACCGATATCGATTCTATTCAGTTTTTTGTTCTCGGAAAAATCTATCTCCGTCACGTATCTGGTATCCATGGAGCGGAACCATGTCGCTTCGGTAAAATACTTCATTCCGGTGTAGTCGTGTATCCTCTGACCGCCGTCGATTTTGTCTACCTGAAGCAGTTCCTCATCGCTCAGATATCCGTCTTCGTCGAGGTCCTTCGATGAAGCAAAAGCGCGGAAATAATAATCCGGAAAGTTCTCCTCATCGATCTTGATTCCGTCCGACGCGGCAGTCGGCATCGGCAT
>CAKSEM010000124.1 GCA_934446485.1 uncultured Eubacteriales bacterium
GGACAAACCTCCGTGCAGCGCAATAGCGCCGCCCGTCAGACCCGCGATCAGCGCGTGGCTCTCGCTCGTCGGTATGCCGAAACACCATGCAAGCGTCGCCCATACGACGATGGCAAAAAGTGCACCTGACAGCGCAACGATAGCCTCATGGGAATTGCTTCCGAAATCGACCATCTTTGTAATCGTTTCGGCAACCGTCGCATTTATCATAGTCATGACAAAGACTCCGAGAAAGTTAAAGACTGCCGCCATAAGTATAGCAGCCCTCGCCGACATACAGCGCGTGACGACGCAGGTCGCAATTGCGTTCGGTGCATCGGTCCAGCCGTTGACAAGTATTACACCGAGCGTCAGCACGACCGACAGAACGAGAAGAGGGTTCGTTGTAAGGCAGCTCCAAAAATACTGAAATGACAGATCCATTTGTTAGGTCTCCGAGACTTTATCCGATTATTTGATATGCGCGCGGCAGCCGCCGCATAATATCATCACAAAAAATATCCCGCGCCGCCGCACTGAATATCCTTTACAGTCCTGATCGGGTTTATTCACCCGCGGCGGGTACGTGGAATCCTCAATATATTCATGCAACACGAAATGCAACACGAAATTTCAGATCCCTTACGGGACAAGGGAAAAAGCCATGCGGGTGACAGGGGTCGAACCTGCACGCCTCTCGGCACAAGATCCTAAATCTTGCGCGTATGCCAATTTCGCCACACCCGCACACAGCGATTATATTATATATTAGCCGACCGTGCTTTGTCAAGTGAAATATGCGTCGGCGCAGGTCGTTTTTTCAAAGCAAGGAACGGAGCAGAACCCGAAATGCAGACTCTGCTCCGCTCTGTGCTTTGTTTCCGTGCAAACACCGTTCACATCAAATAAACTCTGTAATCCGCATTACGGCATAAGTCATACGGATTCCGTGAAAACGCCCGCTCCGTCCGCCGCTTCGTCGTGCGCAGCATCATAAAGCTGCATTCGCTCATTTTTACGCATGTGTGCCGCTCGCATGAGAGCGCTCTGTCACACATCACCCCCGAAACCACGGCAGGCAACTCATACGCACTCTCTGGCACCCCAACGGCACCAACAGAATCGTTTCTTCGGGAGCGTCGCCGTGAACCGGAGACAGCGGAACCGGCATAACGGTGTTCTTCTCACCCATTCCCCAGCCCGCAACCGGACGGCCCACGGCGTGCAGGACAACGGGAGCATTTTCCGACGTAAACGGCTGCGGCGGAATATCGTCGGTCATCTTCGCCACACGGATGGGGCAGCTTAAATCAAGTGCATATGCAAACGGCGACGGTGTACGGACATCGTAGCTGTGCCAGACACGCCCCGCTCTGTCTGTGCGGCTCTCAGCCGCTGACCATTCTTCACTCAGCTTCAGCGAATACGTCAGCGGACCCCTGTCGATGCAGACACAGTTACCGTTCAGCGGGAAAAAGCGTTCTTTGATGACCTGCGGGAATACTACCGTGATCAGGTTATGACCGCACAGATCGCTCAGCGCAAGGAAGCCGTCCTTTGCCGTGGCAGCGCGCGGTTCTCCGTTGACGCACAGAGTAGAGCTGTCCGCCCAACGCGGAACACGCAGCTTCAGTGTTATCGGCTTTTCACAGTCGAGCTCCACGGTAATGCTCTCTCCGAAGGGGTACCCCGTTATCTCACGGACCGTAACAGCCCCTCCGTTTATAACCGTTTCCACACGACACGGTGCGTACGCCCACGCGATCAGTGCATTCTCCTGTGTAAGGAAAAGAGACTGCAAAAAATTCGGCCACGCATTGCCGGTATTATGTTGGCAGCAACGGTATGAAAAAGGGTCATATCGCGTCTGCATACCGTCGTTACAGTAATCATGCCCTTCGGCATCAAGGAGCGGCTGGTTGTCACAGGTCAGATAATGCAGGCCGCTGTAATCCGGTGTATGAGACGCAGGATAGCTGTTAAACATAATATCCTCGGCGCGGTCGGCATACAGCGTGTTTCCTGTGATACGGCCGATCTCCAGAAAGCTCCGTACGATCTCGCTCATAGCACAGGTTTCGCTCCCCTGACGGGGATCATGCTTTCCTCTCCGCGTTCTTTCGTCCGCCGCATATAATCCGCCGGGCATCTGCCCCCAGACCGCCATGTGCTCCAGATAATGGGTTTCACACTCCGCAAGCAGGGCTACGTCCCCTGAGACGGGATAATTTGTCGCTGTGTACTTAATGCGCTGAGCAAAGTTAACCACGTGGCAGTCATCGGTTTCGGGGCTGCGGCTGCTGAAAATTGCAAACATACGCTCCGAAAGCCGCAAAGGTGCGTCATCTCCGGTCAGCTCGTAAAGACGGCACAGAGAAGCTACCGGCTCGCAGCAACGCGATGATTGAATTGCGGCATACCAACTTTCAGTGAGCTGACTCAGTTCGGGCATGAATACACTGTCGTCAATGCGTAGGCAGAAACGGCAAAATCCCAGCAGTGTATCAAGCACTCTTCTGTCATCCGAGACGTCGAAATAATCCATCAAGACCTCGATCATAACCATATGCGGCCAGATGTCTGGGAGCGGCACATCATTCTGCGTCTCGGTATTTTTCATCAGGATCGGGCCGAACCACCCGTCATCCTGCGCAGAATCCAGCATCGCATTGATATATCGCAGCGAAAGCTCCAGAAGCTCCTCATTTCCGCTGATAAGCGCCAACCGATACGCACCGCGCAGCCAATATGCCTGTTCCTCCCACGCGAAGGCAGCATACGGATCATCCGGGTTTCCGCTTTCCGCACGGAATTCGTCCAACGTTTTGCCGTACTGCAGCCAACCGTTGTTTTCGGTCAGGTGGTCGGATATATCATGAAGATGACCGAAAAATCCCGATACCGTCAGGTCGATCTGTTCTTTCAACCATCCTTCCGGTTTTACTGAGAATATGGGCAGCTCCTTCATTTTCGGGGAAGCCTTCAGCGGCATAACAGTGCACCTCTCTTTTGTGTTTTTTATCATAATACAACATATTGCTGAAAAGGTCAAGAATATATCAAAAATAGCCGACGACGTGCATCGGTTCTGCAAGATAAACTGCGGAGCATAGCCCGGATCGGGCTATGCTCCGCATCGCACAGTGCGTTCCTGCCGCACTCTTTTTTCGGGGACAACTCCCCGAAAGGATCAGACGGTATACGCTTTCACAAATTACATCTCATCTGCCGAACGCCCCCGGCACCAACGGCATACCGCCGTCAGGCGCACCGCCGGGAGGTGTCATTCCGCCCATATTGCCGCCCATGCCGCCGGGAGCACCTCCGCCGAACCCTTCGCTCTGGTAGATAGATGAAGTCAGCTCGATCTCACAGAGCACCGTGCCGCCGTCGACCGTGCCGCCGTCGGCAAAACCGTGCTCGTCGGCACCCTCGTGAGATACGCCCGCAACTAACCTGTAGTTTCCCCCGACTTCGAGCCCCGGCGCACTTATCACCGCCGAAGAGTACGCTTTATCGGATGTCAACGACGCTATAACATTGCCGTCGGAATCCGTAAGGACTATCGGAGTGCCGGCGCTTTGGCTGTCAAAGGTGCAGGCGATCGCACCCTGCCCCGAAGCCTCGCTGAAGCCCTGCATCATTCCGGAACTGCCGATAGCTACTATCACGCCGCCCTCAACCGTCGCCGTGCCGTCATAGTCAAGTGCACCGTCGCCGTCGGACGTCGGTCCGCACACGAGCACCGTGCCGCCCGTAACACTGAGACTTCCGTTTGAATCGATCCCGTCACCGTCGGCATCAACGTAGATATACCCGCCGGATATGTATATTTCTCCGGTTGATGACGAGAACATACCTGCTCCCGGGCGGTTGCCGATCGATGATGAATCGCTCCCTCCGGCAGCGTTGAGTCCGTCGTCGGATGCCCTGATACCTATCCTGCCTCCGGATATACTGAGCACACTCGCCTCAAGCCCCTCATAACTGTCCGTTATGCTTATGATTCCGTCAGTGATCGAAAGCTCCGAATCGGCGTGGAAGCCGTCGTCTCCGGATGCTGCGGTTACCGTGCCGCCGCTCATCGTGATATTGCCGTTTGAGTGCACGGCGTCATCCGACGAGTCTATCGTCACGGAGCCTCCGCTCACAGTAATACTGTTTCCCGCTTTCAGTCCCTTTGCAGAATCAGACGAATCGTCCCCATCCGTCTGACTGCTGCCGAACATCGAGCTCCACTTGCCCCAGGAATCGTTTACGGTGCCATCGGTGTGAACGGATGCGTTCTCGCTGCCGTCTCCGGTGCGCAGCGTTACAGTACCGCCCTCTACGTACAGGTCGCTCTCCGCCTGTACACCGTCGCACCCGGCGGTGATGTCGAGCACGCCTCCCGTGAGCTTCACGTATCCGAGAGCTGCGTCCTCCGAATTGTCGGATTTGATGCCGTCGCTGCCTGCGTTGACCGTCACCGTTCCTCCGGTGATCTCCACCGAATCCTTTCCGCATATACCCGTCTTTTGAGATGTAACACTGATCTCTCCGCCAGATATTACGAGCGTATCCTTTGACACGATCCCATGCTTATAGGCACCGTTTACGGTAAGCCCTCCCGTTCCGGAGATCGCAAGGTCGTCCTTTGAGAAGATCGCGCCGTCAGGCACGGACCCGTCATCCGACATGTCATAGCTCTCGCCGTCACTG
>CAKSEM010000125.1 GCA_934446485.1 uncultured Eubacteriales bacterium
GACCTCCACGGGGATTCGCGTCAGCTTTTCGAGGTTATACTTGCCGACCATGCCCACATGGTAGGAGGATCCGCAGGCGATCATGTCGATCTTGCGGATTTTGTTCGCGTCGAGCGTCAGATCGTCCACGCTCGGCATCACAATGCCGTACCCATGCTCATTCACATCGTTTATCGCCTCGGAAAATCTGTCGTATTCCCGCTTCACTCCGGCAAGCGAGATGAGCGTAGATAGCAGCTCTGCCTCCCCCGATATCTTGATGTCTGTCAGCTCGCCGATGATTTTGTAAAACAGCCCGTCAGGAAATCGCACCGATACTGTGGCTCTGCCGCAGCCCATATCTACATCTCCTATTTCCGCCGAGACAGCCTTATCAGTGTCGGCGGAACGTGCGACGGCATCGCTCATTTTGGATATCACACCGTCGCAGAATCGCGTGATATCGCCGGTGTGCGACACTCCCTCGGTTGACTCTGACACAGCAGACATCATCTCCTCGCGCAGCCAGTGACCCGGCTCAAGAACACCGATCCATTCCGGAAGGGAGACGGATATTTCCGATATCGGGAACTCCGGTATGATGAGCTTCAGTATCTCTTCAATATCTGCCGAATCGATCTCAAGACAGTTTACCAGAGCTACCGGTGCTCCGTAATCTCTCTCAAGCTCAAGAGCCAACCGCTCCGCCTCCTCTGAGTCCGGCGCGGACGAATTCAGGACTATCGCAAACGGACGTCCCAGTTCTGAGAGCTCGTGCGCGACGCGCCGTTCGGCATCAACGTAGTTTTCGCGCGGCAGCTCACCGAACGTCCCGTCGCTCGTAACGAGTATGCCTATAGTTGAGTGATCGGTGATCACGCGGCGCGTTCCGTTCTCTGCTGCCTCCTCGAACGGCATGGGATCATCCGACCACGGCGTCTTTACCATACGCGCAGCCCCCTCCTCGGTATCTCCGAGAATTCCAGGAATCAGGTATCCGACGCAGTCCACCATCTTCACCCTCATTCTAACGCTGTCGCCGAGCGACACAGTCACTGCTTCATCCGGCACAAACTTCGGTTCGGTAGTCATGATCGTCCGCCCGCCGGCACTCTGAGGCATTTCATCGCTTGCTCGCTGTCTGTCATACTCTCCGTCGATATTCGGGAGCACGAGCTCCTCCATGAACCTTCTGATAAATGTTGACTTACCGCTCCTCACCGGACCCACGACTCCGATGTACACATCCCCTCCGCACCTCTCGGCGATATCGCGGTATATATTTGTATTTGCTGCTGTCATATTCCGTACACCCATGCCTTTCCTTCCTGTATACCTCTCGTTGAAGTTAGTAAATGGTATGACGTGTGATGCAAAAATATGACGCATATTCAACCGATATCGCGGGACACCACATCTCCCATTGTGTAATACCCCGGCGGAGCGGAGGCAGCGTACTCCGCCGCTCTGAGCGCGCCGGCTGCAAACAGCTCCCGACTCCCGGCACTGTGCGACAGTTCGATAACCTCGTCGCGCCCCGCAAATATAACGCGGTGTTCGCCGACAAAGCCGCCTGCGCGGACACTGTGTATCCCAATCTCGGACTTTCTGCGCTCCGCGCGGACCTCGTGACGGTCGTACACGTACTCACCTCTCCCGCGCGTCTCGCGTATAGCATCCGCAAGCATCAGAGCGGTGCCGCTCGGCGAATCGAGTTTCTTCGAATGGTGCGCCTCGACGATCTCTGCATCGAACCCTTCTCCGAGCGCCGCGGCACTGCGGCGTACAAGCTCAAGCAGCAGATTTACTCCGAGCGACATATTGCGAGACTTCAGTATCGGTATCCGTTCCGAAGTCCGACGGATCAGCTCCTCCTGCTCATCGGTGTGCCCCGTTGTACAGATCACACATGGCAGCGAGCGCTCAAGCGCAAAGCCTATGAGCATCTCGGTCACGGAAGGGTGCGAAGTATCAATTATAATGTCGGCATCAGGAACGGTCCGATCCGGTGTTCTGAATGTCGGAAAATCGAGTGATGCCGCACTGCGGCAGACTCCTGCAACAATGCGCACACCTTCTCCGTCCTGCACCCGAGATACTATCGCGCTGCCGAGCCGTCCCGTACAGCCGAACAGTATGATTCCGAGTGAATCGTCACCGCCGCGCACCGTTTTAACCTATGAGCCCGAATTCGCTCATGACACGCGAGAGATGCGCACGGTGATCCTCATCCATTCCGCACAGCGGCAAGCGCATCTCATTGCCGCACAACCCACGCATGGCGCACGCGGTCTTAACGGGTATCGGATTCACCTCGCTCTGCAGACTGCGTATCAGCGGCATCAGGCGCATCTGCAGGCGCCTTGCCTCACCGTGCCTGCCGTGTCGGTATAGCTCCCATATGTCGTGCATTTCCTGCGGCACGAGGTTCGACACGACAGATATCACACCGGACGCTCCAACGGACAGAAGCGGCAGCGTAAGCTCATCGTTCCCGCTGTAGAGCATAAGACTCCCGCCGAGCTCGGACATGATATCCGCGCTCAACGAGACATCGCCCGAGGCATCCTTCAGCGCAACTATCCGCTCGTGTGCGGCAAGGCGACGCAGCACGGGAACTGTCAGACTCACACCTGTGCGAGGCGGCACATTATACAGTATCATCGGGCAGTCGGTACTGTCCGCTATCGCAAGATAACTCCTCACAAGCCCCTCCGATGTCGCCTTATTGTAGTACGGGGTCACACACAGTATCGCGTCTGCTCCGACTGCGGCTGCATAGCCGGACATCTCTATCGCATGACGGGTGTCGTTGGAACCGGTCCCGGCGATTACCGGGATCCGCCCTGCAGCCCTCTCCACGGCAAAACGTATGCATTCCTTATGTTCGCCGTCATCAAGAACGGGTGCTTCTCCCGTCGTTCCGCATATCACAACGGCATCTGCACCGAGCCCGATCTGCCGATCTATCAGCACACCGAGCGAATCATAATCCACCCTCCCGTCACGCATCGGAGTTATGAGCGCCGTCGCCACGCCTTCAAATACAATCTTTTTTCCTGATATGTCCATACCTATCTATATCCTTTCGCCAATAGCTGTCGGCGTGATGAAAAGTGATACGGACGGGCAAATAACCGCTTGAAAAGCTCGCCGCGGTGTAATATAATATATGTATGCCGCGCCGATGCGGGAGATGCCCGCGTCACGCCTCTATGTATCATTATATGCCCATACGGCTGTTTGCTACATATTGATGCCGCGGCAGACAACTTATGATATACCGGAGACAGCCTTAATGATAAAGAATCAGCTGCCGGAGACAAATCTCAGGCTTTCCGACTTTTCGTATGACCTGCCGGAGGAATACATTGCTCAGACCCCGGCCGAACCGCGTGACTCTGCGCGGCTTATGATAATAGACCGCACGGCTTGCACTACCGAGCACCGCATCTTTCGCGATATTATCGACTATATCAATCCCGGCGACACGCTCGTCGTAAATGAGACCCGCGTCATACCGGCAAGGATCATCGGGCACAGACGCCTCAGATACGATGCAGACCGCGGCTGCACGCTTGAAACGGGGAGTCGTTCGCCGGTTGAACTGTTGCTGCTGAGGCAGCTTGAAGAGAACCTTTGGGAAGCTCTCGCAGGTCCCGGAAAACGGGCGCGTCCGGGAGATGTCCTCGACTTCGGCGACGGTCGTCTCGTCGCACACATAGAGAAAATATCGGACGGCGGCTGCCGCATAGTGCGCTTCACCCCATCCGCCGAATATACGTCGCTCTTTGCCGCACTGGACAATCTCGGAACGATGCCGCTGCCGCCGTACATAACCGAGCGGCTTGAAAACCCCGATATGTACCAGACCGTATATTCCAAAACCGAAGGATCGGCTGCGGCACCGACAGCGGGGCTCCACTTTACCGAAGAGCTTCTCGGCAAAATCGAAGAGCGCGGATGCAAGATTGCAAGAGTCCTGCTGCACGTCGGCCTCGGAACGTTCCGCCCGGTAAAGGAAGAACGCATACAGGAGCATGAGATGCACTCCGAATTCATCAGCGTCAGCGATGATACGGCAAAGCTCATAAATTCACGCCGTGCCGAGGGCGGAAGGATCATAGCCGTCGGAACAACGTCCTGCCGCGTGCTCGAAAGCGTCGCGGACGAATGCGGTATCATCCGCCCGTACACGGGAGAGACCGGAATATTTATCTACCCAGGCTACCGATTCCGCGCAACGGACGCGCTTATCACGAACTTTCATCTTCCCGAGAGCACTCTCCTCATGCTCGTGTCCGCATTCGCAGGACGCGAGCGGATGCTCGCAGCATATGAAGAAGCCAAGCGCATGGGATACAGATTCTTTTCTTTCGGGGATGCAATGCTTATCCGATAAAGGATACACAAATTGCAACCGATGTTGAGCAATAATTCCGCATGAGAAAAATTACAGACAGGTACTTATCCTGCTCCACGTGAAAACAGGAGCTGCAGCGATAATACTTCAGATCGGAGAACCATGGAACGAAATACTATCACCTATTCCTCGGCGAATCCCGCCGTCGAAGATTTTCTCAAAAATACAACGTATGATCCGTTAAGGCCGGATGTCTCCCATGTCGGAAAGTACGTACTCCGC
>CAKSEM010000126.1 GCA_934446485.1 uncultured Eubacteriales bacterium
CTGTGCGACAGCGTCGGACGGATCATCGTAATATCGGCGGACACCGTAGTGTCTCCAGACGGGAGGCGCATATTCGGAAAGCCGCGCGACCACTCTGACGCCCGTGAAATGCTCCGTACTCTCTCGGGCACGGTACACTCGGTCGTCGGCGGAGTAACGCTCACCGAGCTGCGGAACGGGGGCGAGGTTCGACGCATCTGCGAGTCGTGCACGACCCGCGTCAGCGTGTCCCGCCTGACGGAACGTCAGATAGATGCATATATCGCAAGCGGAGAGCCGTTCGGGAAAGCGGGAGCGTACGCAATACAGGGGCTCGCGTCCCAGTTCGTCCTGTCAGTTGACGGGGACTACGCAAACGTCGTCGGGATATCGGTCGCTCTCGTCACGCGCCTGCTCAGAGAACACTTTTTCGTCGAACCAACAGATTTTTGGAGATAATCCGCACATTAACGCGGATAAAAATATACGGTCGCTCGGCTGCGGAAACGCAAAATAAAACCGACGCGCACCTCTGAGCCGTACGGCTCAACGGAGAACAGCATCACATGAAAAACATAGGAATAGATCTCGGAACGGCAAACACGCTCGTCTATCTCAAAGGAAAAGGGATCGTCCTGCGCGAACCGTCGGTCGTCGCGATCGACGCACGCGGCAGGAACGTCGTCGCCGTCGGAAGCGAAGCAAAGCTCATGCTCGGCAAGACACCGGGCTCCATAACCGCACTCCGCCCGCTGAAGGACGGCGTTATCGCGGAATTCGACGCAACTGCGGCAATGCTCCGCCACTTCTTCAAAAAGGTTTCGGGCAACACCATCATGAGCCGCCCGAAGGTCATAATATGCATCCCCTACGGGGTAACGGAGGTCGAAAAGCGTGCGGTCGAAGACGTGACTCTAGAGGCGGGCGCACAGTCGGTCGCTCTCATCGAAGAACCGGTCGCAGCGGCGATCGGAAGCGGTCTTCGTATTGAAGACGCGCGCGGCTCGATGATCGTGGACATCGGCGGCGGCACGACGGAGGTTGCTGTCCTATCCTACGGCGGGATCGTGCTCTCTACGTCCCTGCGCACCGCAGGCGACGAGCTCGACGATGCAATATCATCCTACATCAAGAAAAAGTTCAACGTCCTGATCGGCGACGTAACGGCCGAGGCGCTCAAGAAGAACATCGGAAGCGCTCACCCTGCATATGACCGCGGAGTAATGGAGGTTCGCGGCCGCAACCTTCTAAACGGCCTGCCGGCAGTCCTCGGAATCACGTCCGCCGAGGTGCGCGAAGCACTCTCCGACTGCGTCCGCACCATAATTGACGGAATCAAGCTGACGCTTGAGAACACCCCTCCGGAGCTTTCGTCCGACATATACGATTCCGGAATCGTGCTGTCCGGCGGCGGCGCACTGCTGCCGGGTCTCGATCTCATGGTAGCCCACGCAACGGGAATACGCACATTCGTCGCGAAAAACCCGCTCGACTGTGTAGCCTACGGAATCGGCAGAGTTATCGACAGCGGTGATCTCAGCGGAGCTGTAATATTCCGCACAAGATAATCTTTGAAAATGAGTCCGTGCGAAAGGCGGTGATATGACGGATGAAGCCGTACTTCAAAAGTAAATTTTTCTATATCATAACCGTACTGACGCTTGCGGCAGTTATAATCCCGACCGTCCTCTGCTCAATGGGGCTCACGGGTGTACTGCGGAGCGCGGTCGGCAGCATTATGACACCGCTGCGCCGCGGCGCGCAGAGCATTGTCGATGCGATAGACGGCTATGCCGCGTATTTTTACGAGTTCGACCGTCTCGTTGAAGAGAATGAGCGCCTGCGCAAGGAGCGTGCCGAGCTGCTTGAAGAAGTGCACAAATCCCGCGAGCTTGAGGAGCAGTACGACTGGATAAGCGAATATCTCGAGCTTAAGATGCAGCATACCGACTACAAAATGACACCTGCCGACGTATGCGGGCGCGAAAGCGGAAACTACTCGACCGCGTTCATGCTGGATGTCGGGTCTTCCTCCGGGATCAGGCGGAACATGACGGTCGTAACGGGCGCCGGCGTTCTCGGGTATATCTCCGAGGTCGGCGGAAACTGGTCTAAGGCAAGCTCGGTACTAGAATCGTCATCCGCACTCGGAGTGTACGACGAGCGCAGCGGCGAATCTTGCGTGATGGAAGGCGACTACACGCTCGCACGCGAGGGGCTGTGCCGCCTCAGCTACCTCGAAGAGGGAGCCGATGTAAAGGTCGGCGACCGCATACTGACGAGCGGCTACGGTTCGGTATACCCGCGTGGACTGACCGTCGGGTACGTTGAACGGATCGAGGAGAACGAGTACAGCCGAAGCCTTGTGGCATACGTGCGCCCCGCGGCATTTGCCGAAGGTGACACGGACAGGATATCACAGGTGATGATAATTACTGATTATGAAACGTATACGGAAGAATGATACACCGCGCGAGGCGCCGCGCACTCCGCCGCACCCGCCGCGCTACCGTGTAAGCGGAAGTGAAATGCGCACAGGCGCACCCCGCCGACCGACGGGCCGGCGCCGAGCTCCTGCTCGGACGGTCAAGCGGCGCATCACGCCGCCTGAGGCGACGCCGCCGGCATCGGCACGTCTCATAGATCGCATCAACAGCTGGAGGCTCGGTTTTTCGGTGGACTCCGAAACGGTGATCAAAGCCATAGTCATCGCGCTCCTGCTCCTCCTGTTTGCAATACTGCAAACGACGCTGTTTACCCGATTCCGTCCGTTCGGCGCAATACCCGACCTGATGCTGCCGTTCGTCATAACCGTAGGCATCAAAGAACGGGAACGTTGGGGCGCAGTATGGGCACTCATTGCAGCATTTGTAATCGATGCGGCAGGAGGAACGGAGATCATGCTGCTGCCGCTCCTGTACGTTCCGGCTGCATTTACAGTCGGAGTGCTCACGACCGAACGCCTGCGCGACAGCGCAGCGGTAGCGGCCGTGTACACCGCAGTATCGTCCGTACTGCGCAGCGTGATAACTCTGATAATCGCAGCAGCAACAATGCACGGTCTTACGCCGTCGGCGGCGCTGCGCAGCATCGTTCTGCCGGAGCTCGCGGCAAATATCCTGACAGCAGCGATCCCGCAGCTGATAACCCGTGCGGCGCTGCGTCCGTTCCATAAAACACGAGCCGAGCGCACCGGTGCCGAGCCCATCGCCTGACGGGTCGGCGATGCACACAGGGGACATGGATAGACGCTCCCGACATGTGTGCCGAAATTGAAAATAATAATAACTTAGAAAGAATTTTCCGCCGAATGCGGAAGGCATAGGTGATCTACCGTGAAATACAGATTTTTGCGTTATCCCGGAGGACTTCAGAAGGCTGTAACGCTCAGCTATGACGACGGATGCCGCCAGGACATCCGTCTCGCCGAGACCATAGACAAATACAACCTGAAGTGCACATTCAATCTGAACAGCGCGTATATCGCCGACGAGCCGGGCGGATGGCACCTGACCGCCGACGAGATAGCCGATCATATAGTCGCCGGCGGTCACGAGATCGCGCTGCACGGCGCACGCCATGTCGCCCCCGGTAAGGAGCGCCCGATCGACGGCATCAGAGAGATGCTTGAGTGCAGATTGGATCTTGAACGTCGGTTCGGCATGATCATCCGCGGTATGGCATACCCGGACTCGGGAATAAACTGCTTTGCAAACAACGTCGATTATCAGAAAATAAAGCAGTACCTTTCGGATCTCGACATAGCCTACGCCAGAACCGTAGACGGAGACAATGATATGTTCCGTCTGCCCGGAGACTGGCATCGCTGGGTGCCGACCGTGCATCACATCAATCCGCAGGTGACGGAATACATAGAAAAGTTCAACGCACGCCATGAGCAGGAGTACACCGCAGACAATACTCCGCTGCTGTTCTATCTGTGGGGACACAGTTATGAATTCGATGAATTTGAAAATTGGGATCTGCTCGAAGAAATATGCAAGTCCCTCGCCGGGCGCGATGATACATGGTATGCGACTAATATTGAAATTTACGACTATGTTACGGCGTATAACTCGCTGATCTTCAGCGCAGACAGCACGGTCGTACACAATCCTACGGCGACGACGGTGTGGATCTACACCGACGGAAATACCGTATCGGTTGGACCGGGGCAGACTGCGCGGTGCGAATAATGCACCGCGCAGCGGTTTATGTGAGGAGTCACTCTGATATGCTCTTCCGTCGCTTATTTCAGGTAATATCGAAGGATTCTTTTCGTACAGCCGCGCTGTGACGCGCCGCCGGCGCTTTCACGTTAATTTTTCTATTTCTTCGCAGACGAGATGTTTTACTGTTCCCACCGTTTTATTTCGTGCGGCTGATTGTCTGCGACGGCTTTTTTGATTGCGGTTAGTTCTCTTTATTTCATATCTCCGCTTTGTTGCTTCTGCCGCTTATTTCTCTTCACCCGTATCTTTTGTTCATGTATTTCTCTTTTTCGCAGCCGCGGTGTTTCCTTGTCCCTATCGTTTTTCTCCCGTGCGGCTGTTTATCTGCGACAGCTTTCTGAATTACGGTTAAATGGATCTTCGATCCATATCTTTCTTTCGTGAAAGAAAGGATGCAAAG
>CAKSEM010000127.1 GCA_934446485.1 uncultured Eubacteriales bacterium
TATCCTGCTTTTTGTGAAAAATTTCTCATAATTTTTTAAATTCACTTAAAATTGTAACGCATATTACAGTTTTCCGGAGGAAGGCAGGATTAGGCGAAAAAATCCGACGCACCGTTCCCACAGCACGTCGGATTTGCTTTATTCATCACACAATATTCACTTTACCATCTCTTACTGCTGCGCCAATATTCACCGCGGAGCAATGCCAGCACGGTAAACAGCTCCAAGCGTCCCAAAAGCATAGCCAACGCCAACGTCAGCTGTCCCATACCGGTAACACCGGCATAGTTACCAGTAGCGCCGATGCTGCCAAACGCAGGACCGACACTGGAAATGCAGGACGCCACGCCGAAAATTGCCTCGTCTACGTCCACACCGCTTAAGCAAAGCAGCATCGTTAAAATAGCAATAACCAGAACATAAACGAAAAAGAAACGGCTGACGTTGATAATCGTTTCTGTCGGCAGACGCTTTTTAGCGTAGTAAACGTTGAGCAGCATTTGCGGATGCATAGTGCGGCGCAACTCCGCCATAACTGTTTTCAGCAGTACGATAAAACGGCAAACCTTAATACCGCCGGCAGTAGAGCCTGCGCAGCCGCCTGTCAGGAAGGTTACAGCCAAAATGAGCTTGGAGAAGGACGGCCACTGGTCGTAGTCCGCCGAAACATAGCCCGTCGTACTGCCGAAGGAAGCCACTTGGAAGAACGCTTCACGCACACCATCCGCCACACTGTAACCATTCACCATAATGATGTTAATACTGATTAAGGCTGTGAAAATAGTCAGCAAGACAATATAGCTTTTGAATTCCAGGTCATGCCACAAAACCTTCAGGCCGATTTGCGTAACCTGATAATATAAAGCAAAGTTGCCTGCCGCCAAAATCATGAACAGACCGGTAACAATCTCAATACCCGCACTGTGAAAATGCGCGATGCTGTCGTTATAGGTAGAAAAACCACCGGTAGCAATCGCTGAGCAGGCATGATTTACCGCGTCATAGGTGCTCATGCCCAAAATCGCCAGCATACCGGTAAGAATAATCGTAAACAGCAGATAGATATAAAACAAAGCTACTGCAGTTGTACGGATACGCGGCAGAATACGGCTGTTGGAAAAACCGCTGACCTCCGCGTTGAAAAGATACACCGCACCGCCGGCAATCTGCGGCAGCAACGCTACGAACAGCACGATGATACCGATACCGCCAATCCAGTGCGTCAGCGTGCGCCACAAAAGCAGGCTGCGCGATACTATATCAAGATTGGCAATCGCTGTTGCGCCGGTAGTGGTCAGCCCGGACATACTTTCAAAGTAGGCAGCGGCAGGGTTAAGTATGCCGTCAAAGCAATAAGGCAGCGCACCCAAAGCTGCAGCCAAAAGCCACGAAAAGAATACCGTGCCGATGCCCTCGCGCACTGATAAGTTGCGTGCATCCTTTCCGTCACCATAGTAATCAAAAATACCGGCCAAAATAATAGCCGCGGCGATAGAAAAGATAAAGGTTCTGGACGAAGCATATTCGCCATAGACAACAGACATCAAAAGAGGCAGCAGCTGAGCAATCGCCAGGCCGACAGAAATTTTTCCCAGGAGATATATTATAACCTTTGCATTCATCTTCTATACCTCCTGCCGTTACCAGTTCTGCTTATCGCGCCAAAAATCCGGGCGCATGATAACCAGCAGCGTAAAAATTTCCAGACGTCCCAAAATCATCGCCCAAATGCTGATAAAACGTGCCCAATCCGAAAGGCAGTTATATGTAGATGTCGGGCCGACGATACCGAAGGCCGGACCTACACTGCTCATACAGGCAGCAATCAAGCCCATTGATTCCATTATCGGTATCCCCGACAGGGAAATCAGGATAGTCAGCACAATAAATACCAAAATATACAGGAAGAAGAAACGCGTAATGTTGCCGACGATAATCGGGTTAATTTCGCGCTCACCCATCCTGATAGAATAAACGATGCGCGGATGCAGGGTACGCAACAGCTCCGCCCAGCCTGCCTTCAGCAGGATAACTAGACGTGTAATCTTGATGCCGCCTGCGGTTGAACCGCTGCAGCCGCCGATGAACATCAGCATCAGCAGAACGCTGCGGCTGAAGCTGGGCCAGTTGTTATAGTCATCAGACGCATAACCCGTCGTACTGCCGATGGATACAGCCTGGAAAATACTGTGACGAAGAGCGCCGTTAAAATCCATATAACCGGAAAAATACAGATTGCCACAGATAAGTGCAGCCGCTGTTATGAGTATCAGCAGATAATATCTGTGCTCACTGTCCTGACGCACGGACGCCCAGTCACCGCGCCAGATTTTATAGTACAAAGAAAAGTTCATGCTGGCAATCAACATAAAAACAATAGCAATAATCTCGACATAAACAGACCTAAAGGAAATCAGGCTGTCGTGATAATATGAAAAGCCGCCTGTCGCCATAGTTGCCAACGCCAAGTTCAGCGCCTGAAATATCGGCAAGCCTGCAAGCAGCAGTAAGGCAACCTCCACTGCTGTTAAAATAACATAGATTAAGAGAATCATCATGGCAGATTCCTTGATTTTCGGCAAAGTTCGTTCAGCCGTACCACCAGGAAGCTCTGCGTTGAACAGGTAGCTTGTACCGCTGTTCATCTGCGGCATGATGATAATAAACAGCATGATAACGCCTATACCGCCGGTCCAGTGCGTTAAGCAACGCCAGACACGGATGCTGGGCGGAAAATCGTTAAAAGAAAGTGCGGTAGTAACACCGGTAGTAGAAAAACCGGAAACACTTTCAAAAACCGCCGCAATCGGATCCGTTGGGGTTAAAAACAAATACGGCAGTGCTCCCATCAGGCAAACAAGCAGCCAACCGCAGCCTACGACCGCAATGGCTTCACGCACACGCAGACGCTGACGCGGTCTTCTGCTGCCAAAGAGGTTAAAAAGCGAAGCGATAGTGCTCGTTGTAATCAGCGTAAATATAAAAATCCATATATGCTCCCTATCTGCAAGTAATGCAGCAATCAGCGGTACCAGCAATACACTGGAAAATGCTATTGTCAGCTTGGCTAATAAACGGTTAACAAGCCTTGAATCCATAGTTAAGCGCCCCGGCCTTCAAATAACGGTACTGTAGTCTTGGAAAATTCACTTTTGATAAAGAGAATTACGCGGTCGTTGGCATGCAGGACAGTATTACCATTAGGAATATAGGCTTCATTGCCACGCACAATAGCACACAGCAAGCATTCAGGCGGCAGGTTCATATCACGCACTGCCACACCGTCTACATCGCTGTTTTCGCCGACGATGATTTCCAAAGCCTCGGCCTGTGCACCCTCCAGCAGGGATACGGATACAATACCACCCTTGCGAACGAAACGCAATACCTCGCCTGCACTCAAAAGACGCGAAGACAGTACGATGTCTACGCCAACCTTTTCCATCAGCTCAATATATTCGTTACGCGCAACACGCACGATAGTTTTGCGCGCGCCCAGATGCTTGGCCAGCTGTGCCAGCAACAGGTTCAGCTTATCATCTTCGGTCAGGCAGATAACAACGTCTGCTTCCGAAACGCCCTCTTCAATCAGAAGGTCGATATCGGTACCGTCACCGCACAAAACCAGACCTCGCTTCAGCTTAGCAGCCAAGAGCTGGCAACGGTCCTTATCCTTTTCGATAACCTTTACCTGAATGCCCTGCTTTTCCAGCATAGGAGCTAAAAAGCGACCTGTGCGGCCTGCACCGATGATGAGAACCTTCTCCAGCTTTTCATAAGTATTGGAGAAGGAATTTTCAAACTCACGGATTGCTTCATGCTTGCCTACAAAGTAAACGTTATCGCCCGGAATTACATAATCATTACCATGAGGAATAATCATCTGATGACGTCTGAAAACCATAGCCATCAGGATATCCTTAGGGATATTCAAATCCTTCAGCGGAATATTAACGATAGGTGAATCCTCCTTCACCTTGGCTTCGAACATACGCACCTTGCCGTCAGCAAAATCATCTACGTTCAATGCGGATGGTGTCATCAGGATATGGTCGATTTCACCTGCGGTAATACGCTCAGGATTGATTACGAGGTCAATTTTCATATCATCCTTAAGCATTTCCGGTGAATGAATAGCATAATCAACGTTGCGGATACGGGCAACGGTATGCTTAATGCCATGATTCTTGGCCATCAGGCAGGTTACCATATTTACTTCATCACTATCTGTGCAGGCGATAAGCACATCGGAGGCACTGATATCAGGATCAGCAAAGGTAGTAGGGCTGCAGGAGTTGCCTTCAATCGCCAGTACGTCCAAAGTATTTTGGATGACGTCCTTGCGCTTGGGGTCGATTTCTACAACTACTACGTCAAACTGATCTTCAGCTAAAAGCTGTGCAATACTAAAGCCAAGCTTGCCTGCACCAGCTATTACAATACGCATTTTAGTTACTCCTTTTATACGGGAATTCCGTTAATCTCTATTACTCAAATACTGCTCTATATTATAGCATAAAAGCTTCTAAACGTCGACAGATGGTGGTTGGGCAGTGTCTGAGAAGTGTTAATAATT
>CAKSEM010000128.1 GCA_934446485.1 uncultured Eubacteriales bacterium
GGATACGGGCTCATTGGTAAAGTAAGAGATTCAGTCCTCAAAGCCGTTCTGATTCATTTTTTTCCATCTCCATGAATCTGCACACATATCTTTAATATCATACTCAGCTTCCCAACCGAGTTCACTCTTAGCCTTCGTGGCATCGGAATAGCACGTTGCGATATCTCCGGGGCGGCGCGGCGCAATTCTGTAAGGTATATGAACGCCGGTTGCCTCCTCAAAATTGTGAACTATATCGAGAACGCTATATCCATGACCGGTGCCGAGGTTGTAAATATTAAGTCCTGCGCGGCTTTCGATCTTGGAAAGCGCCTTAACGTGCCCTCGTGCCAGGTCGACTACGTGAATGTAGTCGCGCACACCGGTGCCGTCCGGGGTATCGTAATCGTTCCCGAAAACACTGAGCTCTGCTCTCTTGCCGACAGCGACCTGAGTAATGTACGGCATAAGATTGTTCGGAATACCGTTCGGATTCTCTCCGATGAGTCCGCTCTTATGGGCACCGATCGGATTGAAATAACGGAGCAGAACGATGTTCCACTCGGGATCTGCGCGATACATGTCCATGAATATCTGCTCAAGCATAGACTTAGTCCAACCGTACGGATTAGTGCACTGACCCTTGGGGCATTCCTCAGTTATCGGAATAATCGCAGGATCGCCGTAAACGGTAGCTGACGAAGAAATGATTATATTCTTGACCCCATGCTCCCGCATAACATCGAGCAGCACGAGCGTGCCGGTTATATTATTGTTATAATATTCCCAAGGCTTTGCTACGGATTCGCCGACTGATTTCAGTCCGGCAAAGTGTATGCATGAATCGATCGACTCGCGTTTGAATATATCCTCAAGCGCGTCTCTGTGAAGAATATCGGCAAGATAAAACGGAACCTCCTTGCCGGTTATCTCGCGAACTCGATCAAGGCTCTTACGGCTTGAGTTTGAGAGATTGTCAAGCACTACTACGTCGTAGCCTGCGTTTTGAAGCTCAACTACCGTATGAGAACCGATATATCCGGCGCCGCCGGTTACAAGAATTGACATGATATAATAAACCTCCGATACGAATTGCGTATTACTTCCAGAGCCCCTTCGGATACTCGCCGCATTCGATAAGCTCCTTAATACGAGCGATAGTATTCGGCTTATCGTCGGCATAGGTGACACCGAACCACTTAGCAGTCGTTTCAAGCACGGCTACCTCACATTCGCCACGGTTTATCATCTTTCCGATAGAGTTAGGCAGAAGTGATTCGCTCTTAAGCGGATCCTTGGATGCGTCATTTTTGAATTCTTCAAAGTCGCGCTCAAGTCCGCCGAACACTGATGGCGTAAAGCCCCAAAAGTTCATTGAAACGACCGTAGATGCGGGAATATCGACCGGATCGCCGTTATCTTCAAAATAACGAGCACCGGATTCGGTTTTATATATCTTCGTACGCTCAACGATCTGTGAGAGCCTTCCGTCGGTGATTTGGCAGACACCGCGGGCAACGCTTCCGTTGTCGGTCAAGGTGTTGCCGACATGGTATCCGATCATGCAGAATTTGCCGGGAGTGTTGCTGTGCTCTGCGTTGCGGAGGAAGTCAGCCACCTTCATAAACGCATCGCGACCGTAGAAATCGTCGGCGTTGATTACAGCAAAAGGATCGTTCAGGAGCTCCTTGCCGCAAAGGAGAGCGTGCGTCGTGCCCCAAGGCTTTACGCGGCCGTCGGGAATGGATGCGGGATCAACAAACTTGTCGAGCTTCTGAAATGCGTACTCGACCTTAACCTTCCCCTCGATGCGGTGACCGACGGTCTTACGGAACGTCTCATAGTTTTCCTCCTTTATGAGAAAAACTACGCGGTCAAATCCCGCCTTAATAGCATCGTAGATTGAAAAATCGATAATGAACTCGCCATCTTCGGTGAAGGGGTCGATTTGCTTAAGCCCGCCGTAGCGCGAACCCATTCCTGCTGCCAAAATAAAGAGTGTCATAATAACTTTACACGGTGCGATAAAAGTTACGCTGTGCCGTGCCCTTTCATAAAAAATCGTTCTTATATATTGTAAATCACACCGGGTGAAAATTCAATATGTTAATACAAATTAAAACTTACTTTTTTCTCTTTCGTCAATCATGTGCTCACGCAATCGGGCGAGAAGCCTGAACAACTGCTTGTTTTCTGCTTCGGTCAGGCATTGAAGTACGGCGACTTCTTCTTTCCTGACTCTGGATACTATATAGCGGTTATAATCTTTCCCTTTTTCGGTCAGATAAACGCGTATAGCACGTAGGTCGTAATTGTCCGGGCGACGTTCAACATATCCGTCACGCTCCAGCTTTTGCAGAGTTACACTGATTGTCGGAGCCTTAAGGTGCGTTTCACGTACAAGGTTCAACTGCGTGACGGCATCACGCTTTGCAAGAGACATCATGATCAGTCTGGATGATTTTTGAAGCAGTGAGTTTTTTTCCTCTCCTGCCATAAGACGTGAATTCATAAGGCGCGAGATCTCACCGATCAACGTCATGCACGTAGGTGACATTGAAGAGAGCTCCTCGTCAATTTCGGATTCACTCGGCAGTTTTCCGTTAACATTAAGGTTCATAATCAATACACCTCCACAGTGGTTTTATATATTATAGTAGCATTTTCGGCGCGTGTCAATAGTTGAGGTATAAATAATTTATATTTGTAGTGATTTGATCCGACGGTAACTGAGCGACCTGTGACTATTATGCCGTGACTACCTTGGTTTTATGCCGATGAGAATAATTGCGCTCTACGAGAATTTGTGATAAACCATCAGTTTTGTGATGAAGCAAGAGCGTCGGTCAATCGGCAGAAATCGTATGCCGAAAGACGTTCGCCTCTGATATCTGTCCTCAGCCCGCACCTATCGAGCGCCACGGTAACGGCACTTTTCGGGTACATCTCGGACAGCGCGTTGACAAGTGTCTTTCTTCTTTTTGCAAACGCCGCTGTAATCACTGCTGCCGTGCGAGAACCCAATTCATCCGGCTTGATGCGGGAGCCGGCGACATCTGGGTAAACATCGCAAATTCCGCCGTGCGGCAATAGACTCACTACTGACGAAGAAACTTTTGGCGCCGGATAGAAATTTCCCGCCGAAACCGTAAATTCACGCTTGACATCAGCGCGAAGCGCAACCGCAGCGGTTATCGCACCATACTCAGATGTGCCCGGGGATGCAGCGAGACGTTCGGCAACTTCAAGCTGGATCATGAATGTCAGCGCAGAATACGGTGGGCGGCATGTAAGAGGATAAGCCTCAAGCAGCTTCATTATCACGGGGGATGTGATATAGTAAGGCAGATTTGCACACACATTCAACGTTCCGCCGGCATCAAGTATGTCTCCGAATTTATCACGGATAAGCTCCGGCACCGAAAGATTCATTATGTCTCCTTCGATAACCTCCGCATTGTCGCGCCCTGCGAGAACTTCACCGAGCAACGGAATCAAGCCACGGTCTATTTCAACGGCGACTACTCGGTCAAATATGTCCGAAAGACACACTGTAAGCGCACCCACTCCGGGGCCGATCTCGAGGACTGCGTGCTGCCCGCTGCCTGAGCGGCACGCAGCATCGTACGAACATTCGGCTATAGTTTGAGGAATTGCAGGGTTTATAAGGAAGTTCTGACCGAAGGCTTTCTTAGGTGCCAGCGAGTACTTTTCCAAGAGTGCTCGGACGGTTGAAGTTTTGCAAAGATCCATTCTCTCTCCCTTTGGCGCACAGAAACATTGTTTCTGAGACCAGATGTTTCTTTAAATAGGCATTAAATATGCGGCGGATACAACACAAAAGATAGGGGGCTCCGCGATTTGTGCGTGATCCCCCTATAGTGCTCGGGTCATATAACCGTCGCAGAATAACTGACGTTAAATTCTTCCCCTGATTTCAAGCTGATTGCATATTTCTTATCTGCAGCATTTCCGGATTCGTCAACGGATGCAGGCAGCCCACACCATGGTTCCAGGCAAACGAATGGGGCGCTCTTCCCTGTCGGAGTCCATATGCCGAGAGCGTCAAATCCGTCGAACGAAAAACGTATGCCGTGACCGTTTAGACGTGAAATCAGCTCTACACGCTTCACGGGGAGGTTTTCCACGATCATAGCGTCTCTGTCGAAGTCGGAATATTTGAGCGGCAGCACACCGTTGTGAATCCGCTCAAGCTTCGGGAGTATCGGATCCATATAACCGTTTTCGGTCAGGGACATGATAGCCCCGCTTGCATTACGAAAATGAAGTTCGTAATCTTCAAATGTACCGCCGCCGGGCAACGGGCACATGAAACCCGGATGTCCGCCGATACAAAATACCGTATCTTCTTCTGCCGTAATTCTGTATGAAGTTGAAAATGAACATTCAGCGATGCGGTGAGTCACACGGAGAGTATAGTGATACGGGAACGAGCGGAGCGTTTCCTCCGACCAGCGGTTTTCCAAAACTACGTGCTCCGGTGACAGCTCAACTGCCTCAAATTCGGCACCGCGCACAAAGCCGTGCTTCTTCATCGGATAGCTGACACCGTC
>CAKSEM010000129.1 GCA_934446485.1 uncultured Eubacteriales bacterium
GATATCCGGATCGGTCTCAGGGTCATAATATGCGGTATCTATACCGTTTACGATCCCGCAAAGGTGGTCACGCCTCGCACGGAGAATATAATGGAGTCCGCACGAATAGTATTCGGTCAAGAGCTCGTCCGCATATCGTTCGCTTACTGTACTTACCATATCCGCGCAAACTATCGCTCCTTTAAGAAGGTTTATGCATCCTCCGTATTCGACCGTTCTGCGGTCAGCCTCCGACAGTCCGAATACGTCCCCGAGTATCGCGGGGTCATATTTTCCCTGGTACTCGATGTTGTGTATTGTAAACAACACGCGCACATCGCGCCATTCAGGCGACGCTCCGAGGCAGCGTTTCAGATATATCACGGCGGGAGCGCTCTGCCAATCATTTGCGTGCATGATATCCGGTATGAATCCAAGCACCGACATAAGGTGAATAACCGCACGGCCGAAGTAAGCGAAGCGTTCACCGTCGTCATAGTCACCGTACATCATGTTTCTCGAAAAATAGTATTCGTTGTCAATAAAGTAATACGTCACGCCGTCACGCTCGGTCTCCCAGATGCCGCAATATTGCTGCCGCCATGCAAGACTTACCGTGCCCTCTGACACAAGGCGAAATTCAGCGTTCCTCACGGCGCGCTCCTTGATCCTGCGGTACATCGGTATTACAACGCGAACATCTGCCGTGCCTCCTGATGCGCTCTTTACCGCAGCCGGAAGCGTTCCGACAACGTCGGCAAGTCCGCCGGTGGATGCAAAAGGAAGCGCTTCAGATGCCACATACAGTATCTTCATTTTCATATCACCTCACATTACGGTAAACTATCTCTTAAACCGTCAAGCTTTTCTGAATATAGTAAGGCTGTTCCTCTGTGCCAGACAAGAGCCTGCCGTCGCGAACAAACGCGTTTTTATCCGCCACCACGCAGTTTATATAGGCACCCTCACCTATATATGTGTCCTGCATGAGGATAGAGTTTCTGACCGTGGCATTTCTGCTCACCTTAACGCCTCGGAAAAGGATTGAATTTTCAACCGTTCCCTCTATATGGCAGCCGTCGGCAACGAGCGAATCGCGAGCCTCGGAATCAGCGCTGTAGTACGACGGTTCGGAGTTTCGCACTTTCGTATATATCGGGCGTTCGCGGACATTAAAGATAGCACGCCTCACATCCGGCTCCGATATAAGCTCCATACTATGACGGTAGTAGTCCGCAAAAGAACGGATGCAGGCAAAATATCCGTCGTATTTGTAAACCGCAAAACGATTTCTGCCTATTCCGCGCCGCACTATGTCCCGTGACATACTCGTGTATCCGTGAGCTATGGCATCAGTGACCATCTGCTGAAGGTATGTGCGGTTTACGACATTTATGTTGAGGCTGATGTCTGCCTTGCCGCAGAAATCTCTCGGATGAGATATAATGTCGGTTAAATTGCCGCTCTCATCGGATTCGCATATGACACTGTGCTCACAGTTCGTCCCGTCCAGCATGACACTCTTTACGGCAACCGTCATATCGGCACCGGATTCGGCGTGGAACTTAATTATATCATTGAAATCGACATTGCAAATAACGTCACAGTCGGAAAGCACAACGTAATCCGCTTTCAGATTTCCCAAAATGTACGATACGCTCTTGAGCGCCTCAAGCCGCGAGGTATAAAGAAAGTTTGAATTGTTCGCATATGCCGTGATATACGGCGGCAGGATCTTGATACCGCCCGAGCGGCGCGCAAGATCCCAGTCCTTACCGCTTCCGATGTGATCCATGAGCGAATGGTAGTTATAATGGGTTATAACGCTGATGTCGTATATATTGGAGTTCACCATGTTGGACAGTGCAAAGTCGATAAACCGATAGCGGCAGCCGAACGGCACCGAGGCAACCGTGCGGCGGCGCGTAAGCTCCGGCAGGTTGATATCGTGAATGTTTGAAAAAATAATCCCGCAAGACGTCATGTCACATCTTCCTTTCTCCGACAGTATTATCAATCATTAGCGTGCCCGTCAAGCCATGTCTTATTCACCATGGCGCCGCCGGGGATATTTCGACGGTTGCCGATGCTGACACCGGCGCCGATAACCGTAATTTCTTCGTCGGAATTGCGCGTGCGCCCGACTACGCAGTCCCTGCCGATGTCGCAATGCTCATCAATTATGCTGTAGTTCACAGTGGAGCCCGCGCCGACACGCACGCCGCTCATGATGACCGAGTCCTTGACGTACGCTCCTGCCTCGATCACAACACCCGACGACAATATGGAATTTTCAACTATGCCTTCAATATCACAGCCCTCCGTAATGAGAGAGTTTGAGATCTTGGCGCGCGCGCCGACATGGTGCGGCGGCATGGATGTATTGCGCGAATAGATTTTCCAATCATCTCCCGTAAGATCGAATTTCGGCTCTTCTCCGAGAAGATCCATATTTGCCTCCCAGAGAGACGTTACGGTTCCGACATCCTTCCAATATCCGTCAAATGGGTATGCAAACATGCGGCAACCGTCGGCAAGCATATGCGGTATGACGTTCCTGCCGAAATCATTGGATGACTCCGGATCCGCATCGTCCTCGGCAAGATACTTTTCAAGCAGGCTGCGGTTGAATATATAAATTCCCATCGAAGCATTCGTCGATTTCGGGTGTGCCGGCTTCTCTTCAAACTCCACAATGCGCATATCATCGTCGGTATTCATGATGCCGAAGCGGCTTGCCTCCTCAAGCGGAACATTCAGAACAGCAATTGAGCAGTCGGCGCCGCGCTTGATGTGAGAGCGAAGCATCTCGGAATAGTCCATCTTATATATGTGATCGCCCGACAGTATCAGGACATAGTCCGGGTCGTACCTGCGGATGAAGTCGAGGTTTTGATAGATGGCATTTGCCGTACCGCGGTACCAGTCCGCGCCGTTCTTTCCCTGATACGGCGGCAAAATCATAACTCCGCTCTGCATACGGTCGAGATCCCACGGCTGCCCGTTTCCGATGTATTCGTTCAGAACGAGCGGCTGATACTGAGTCAGCACACCGACCGTATAGATGTGCGAGTTCACGCAGTTCGACAGCGGAAAGTCGATTATCCGATACTTTCCGCCGAACGGAACTGCCGGTTTTGCGGTCTTTTCCGTCAGTGCATAGAGCCTGCTCCCCTGCCCGCCGGCGAGGAGCATCGCCACGCATCTCTGCTTTTTGTACATCTTAATCTCCGTTCCGCCGCCGAATGGCGGCACAAATAGTTATAAGCGTTCCTGAATTTATCATAACTGAAGCGGAGGCGCTTTATGAATAGACTTCGCACAAGGCGCGACCCGCGGTCATGGATAAAACGTATTTTTCGTGCTGATATCGCTCTGTCCGAACCTTCTCTTCAGGCTTCGGAAGACCGCTTCAGAATGATGCCGGACAGCGGCGGCAGAGTCATCGTTATTATATCTTTGCCGTCCTCGGCGCGTACCGACGATAAAAAGTGCGTCTCCTTAAGTGCGCCCGTGCCGCCGAGCTCCGGAAGATCTGAATTGACAGCTACGGTATAATCCCCCGCCGCGGGGACTTCGAGTATAAACCCGTCACGCCGTACCGGAGAATAGTTGAGGACTACCGCCATCTCGTTCCCGCAGATACTGCGTCGCACATACGCCGCCACATTCATATCAGCTGAATCCGGGTATATCCATGTAAAGCCGTCCCATGAGTCATCGATCTCGTAAAGCTCAGGCGAAGTAATATACAGATGGTTCAATATTCGAACAAATCGCCTCATCTCATCATGGCGCGGATACTGCAGCATAAACCACTCAAGCTGGTTCTCAAAGTCCCATTCTCTGAATTGCGCAAACTCGCACCCCATAAACATGAGTTTCTTCCCCGGAAGAGTCATCATATTCACGAGAAAAGTGCGCATCGTCGAAAACTTTGAGTCATAGTCACCTGACATTTTGTCAATGAGAGAGTGCTTGCCGTGCACCACCTCATCGTGTGATACGGGCAGAACGTAGTTTTCGGAAAAGGCATAGGTAAGAGGAAAAGTCAACGCCGAATGGCGGTACTGCCTGTAAATCGGGTCCGTAGCAAGATAATCAAACATATCGTTTGCCCAACCCATGTTCCACTTGAAATTGAAGCCGAGCCCGCCTTCGGACACAGGGCGCGTTATCATAGGCCATGCGGTCGATTCCTCGGCTATCATCAGAGCATCCGGAAACTCGGTAAAGACTGCGGTATTCAGTTTTCGGAAGAAAGCTATTGCTTCAAGATTGTGATTGTTTCCCTCGGAATTCGGAAACCATTCACCGGGCTTCCGATCGTAATCCAAATACAGCATGGACGCCACGGCATCGATCCGCAGACCGTCTGCATGGTACTCGCGCATCCAATACAGAGCGTTCGATATAAGAAACGACTGAACCTCGCACCGCCCGACATCAAAGCATCTCGTTCCCCATCCGCGGTGCTCCATGCGATCCCGCCCCTGATATTCGTACAGCGGCTCGCCGTCGAACTCAAAGAGTCCCGCACGATCCTTAGGAAAATGCGCCGGAACCCAGT
>CAKSEM010000130.1 GCA_934446485.1 uncultured Eubacteriales bacterium
TGACTTAACTGTAACACATTTGGCTCTCAATTGCTATTCTTTTTTTCTCGGTGTAACACTTCTATTGTAATCCTACACGTTCCCTGCGGAAAACTTCCGAAAAGCTATTGACAACACCCGCACGGTGTGGTACAATGATTAAGCGTTTCGGGATAGTTGCCCGAGAACGGGCCATTAGCTCAGTTGGTTAGAGCAACCGGCTCATAACCGGTCGGTCCGGGGTTCGAGTCCCTGATGGCCCACACATAAAAAACTCCAAGTCATCCGACTTGGAGTTTTTCTGTTGATATCACAAGCGTCGAGCGCGCTTCGCCGCGACTTCGCCGAAAAGCGGCTCTGCGCTGCGGTGTCCATCACTTTTTTATAACAAGTCTTTACACAATTATTCCATTATGGTATAATAGGCGCGATGGGCAAATTTTCGGAACAGACAACACCGGGTTCTGCCGTGCTGCCTGCCGACAGAACGGAGCACAACCGAATAATGAAAAGACGAGCCGCAACTGCGACCCGTTCTTTTGCGCTTGACACATTTCGACAGAAGCTATTCCGAGTCGAGATTCATCGACTTCATAATGTCGAGTACAGCTTTCTTCTGTGCCGGGCGCAGGCATACCCAACAGTCGAAAAGTTCTTTCAGATCCGAAGTCAGCTCAACCATTTCTGCATCGGCAAAGAACTGCGACATGGTGATGCCGAATCCGCGGCATATGGTTTCGAGCGTGGCAATTGAGGGAAGCGTGTTCCTTCTTAATATATTTCCGATAGTGGACTGAGCCAGCCCGCACTCCACCGAAAGCCTGTATTCCGTCCATCCGCGCTCCCGAAGAAGCTGGCGGAGACGAGCGTGCGTATCCATAGCATCACCCTCCTTTCATAACTATTTTACCTTCACATTGAAATATATAATAGTTATGACTTGTATCGTCTGTAGTTATGTGGTATGATGTAATGGAATTGAATCATAATTCAGGAAGAAAGAGAATTGATTACATGTCAGAGCTTGATAATAAACTGCATCGGGTGTGCTTCACCGGGCACCGTCCGGAAAAGCTGCGGCGAGATGCCGAGCATATTAAGTCCGACCTGGAGCGGGAGATACGGCAGGCGAGCGCCGACGGAGCCAAGGTGTACATATCCGGCATGGCGCGCGGCGTCGATATCTGGGCTGCACAGATCGTCCTGAAGCTGCGCGACGAGGGCGAAGCCGTAAAGCTCGTGTGTGCCTGCCCGTATGACGGATTTGAACGCAGCTGGAGCCGCGAGTGGGCGGAGCAGTACCGCGATGTGCTGTGCCGTGCGGACAGAGTAGCGTACATCAGCGATCGCTACAACAGCGCCTGCTTCCGGCGCCGCAACGAATGGATGGTGGATCATGCGTCAATTGTGATCGCGGTATTCAACGGCGAGAGGAGCGGCACGAAGAACACGGTAGACTATGCGGCAAAGGTCAGCGTTCCGGTGGTCCTGATCGACGGATAACGATTAAAACATATGACCCGCGGCGGAATTCCGCCGCGGGTCATATTTATTATTTTCAGCGGACGGGCTGTTGATCGCCGCCCGTCAGTCCCACATTGACGGGAAGTGCTCCGACCGCCAATCCGGGTCGTGCCGATCGGCAAATGCAGAGATGGTCCACTTTCGGTAAACGGTCGTCCCGAGACTCATATGGAATCTGTCTGTAAAGCGATAGTTTGCATAATATATTGCAAAGATCGCGAGATATCCGGCGCAGTCGGCGTGGCTGTCGAGAAGGTACACCTTGTGCTTGAACTTCATGTCTTCCGAGACCATCAGCGTCTCCATAAGTGCGATCTGCCGTGCCCCGTCATAGATCGGAACATAATTGTATGCGCCGCGCGCGAGCGGGTAGCAGTCGAGACCGACGGTATCCGCCACATCCAATCTGTATCGGAGCCGAAACGGACCCGGTCCCTTGACGCAGCATACGGAGCCGCACAGCTCGCCGTCGCGCACGATGTCGCAGCGCTCACGAATCTGTTCCCTACCGAACAGGCGGATGAGCGGTACAAGGTCAGTCGGGCGCGGTGAGCGATTTGCAGCACAGCTCACCGTCGCGTCGGGACACGGTACGTACAGCTTGGAATCTCGATGCCGAGCCCGCGCTGCCCTCAAGATATTCGTCGCCTATCCATATGGCATATTTCTGTGCGATGTTAGATACGGTCTGCTCGATATTTATGATCATTCAAACGTCTCCCATTCTCCGTCGCTGCCGAATCGTGACAGCTCCTGCACAGCTTCTCCGACGGAGAAACCCGCGCGCACGACAGAAGCAATAAGGCGGCTGCGCTCGCGCCGATCCGTCGGCACACCGCTGCGGCACCGCCGCGCAATAAGCTCATGCAGTGCGGTTTCGTATACCTCTGTCGGCACGGATTCCGCTGCCGCGCGCGCCACCTCACCCGGGTAGCCGCGCGAGATCAGATCGCGCACGATCCTGGAAGGTCCGCGGCGGGAGCGCCGGGCGGCAGTCTCCGCATAGCGTGCCGCTTCGGATGCCTCATCGATCAGACCGCGGCGGAGTGATGCCGCGACAGCCGCCTCTGCTGCCTCAGCCGAAAATCCGCGCCTGCGCAGTTTTCCGCATAGTGCATCCGCACTGTGCGGGGAGACGGACAGTATACGCACTGCGCACGTCATCGCCTCGCATCGCTCAGACAGCGCAGCAAGCTCTTTGTATACATCCTCGCCTATTATGTCGCCGACGGACAGGGAATAGCGCGCCCACATTTTCGGCGTGAGCCTGTACCGACAGATTTCACAGTCAGGTGTTGCCAGCTCCACGCTGACCGAGGAATCGCGCTCGCGCACACCGCAGACCCTATAAGATTTAGGCAATCGGATCACCTCCGCCGAGAATTCTGCCGCCTGAAACCTCAAGATATCTAACCTCACCGCTGCCCTCATCATCGGGTATCACCGACGGTTCACACGACGTAACGATGATCTGCCGCCCGGACAGCTTCTCCATTATGAAAGAGCGGCGCACGGAGTCAAGCTCGGAAAATACGTCATCGAGGAGGAACACCGGATATTCGCCGGAGGTACGCCGTGAGATCTCTCCTTCGGCGAGCTTCATTGCAAGTGCTATGCTCCGCTGCTGACCTTGGGATGCAAACAGTCGCGCGTCGCGGCCGTTTATCGTGATGTGAATGTCGTCCTTATGCGGTCCCCACAGAGTTGTGCCCACCGCCGTTTCGCGATCAATATTCTCGGTCAGCTTTGCAAACAGGAGCTTTGCCATTACCTCGCGGCTCTCGTACGGGACTCCGGGGTCGGTGTCATCTGCCGATACCGAACCGAACTTCGACACATACCGCAGCGACGGCACCTCGACGCCGCCCGTCATTTCCGAAAAGCAGTCGGCTACGTCGTGCGTCAGCTCGTCGCAGTATCGGCTCCGTTCCGCGTATATCTCGGATGCGGCAAGGCAGAGCTGCTCCGCATACGTCTCCCATTCTTCGGTTGACACGGAGAGCCCTGAGGCGGCGCGCTTCAGCAGTGCATTTCGCTCGGCTATGATCCGGCGGTAGTTAGACAGATAGTAGATATATGAAAATGAGTTCTGCGCTATTGCTATATCGAGAAAAACTCGGCGCTCTGCAGGACCGCCGACGACGATCGACAGATGCGACGGGCAGAAGAGGACGGCGCGGAACGCGCCGAGCATCTCGGCGCTCCCGCGCAGTCGGGCGCCGTTGCGGCAGAGTTCTTTCTTACCGCTGTTCGGGATTGCCGCAGACAGCGCACACGGCGTATCCGACCCGCTTCGGAGAAATTCGATCTCCGAGCGGGCACACTGTGCTCCAAACATGATAAGTTCGCGGTCCCGTGCCCCGCGGAATGAGCGTCCGCGCGCGAAGTAATATATTCCCTCAAGTATGTTGGACTTTCCCTGAGCGTTCCGTCCCCACAGGACATTGACTCCCGAACAGAAGGGGACGCTGACAGATTCAAGATTGCGGTAGCAGGTAAAGTCCGCCCGTGTGACGTTCATCTCGCCCCTCCTCATTGTGGTTTTGATTTGTTCGTGCAGAGTTTTGTGTGGCGTTTCTCCGTCGACAGTTGTTTGTTCTGCCGCAGCCGTGTGATTTTGCGGCTGCAGCGTGCAGCCGTGTGATTTTGCGGCTGCAGCGTGCAGCCGTGTGATTTTGCGGCTGCGGCGTGCAGCCGTGTGTTTTGCGGCCGCGGCGTGCAGCCGTGTGTTTTGCGGCCGCGGCGTGCAGCCGTGTGTTTTGCGGCCGCGGCGTGCAGCCGTGCGTTTTGCGGCCGCGGCGTGCAGCCGTGCGTTTTGCGGCCGCGGCAGCGGGGATCATCTTCTGCGTTACAGCCGTTTCGGCGAATACCGCAACTGATTCTCTCTCGCTTTATATTTTCGGCGTGCTTGTTTTTCTGTGTTTTTTCTCTCCGCAGCCGCGGTGTTTCCTTGTCCCCATCGTTTTCTCCCATGCAGCTGCCGGTCTGCGGCTGATTTCTGAATTACGGTTAACTATCTGTTTCACGTCTCCGCTC
>CAKSEM010000131.1 GCA_934446485.1 uncultured Eubacteriales bacterium
GGGTATGAGGTCACGTAATCGTACTGCTTCGTGCGCGATGTTTCGACACCGTTCACATATTCGACAGAGTAGACGACTTCACGCTCGCCGACCGCTCCGGCAGTTACGACCTGAGTGGTTCCGCGCGGGATGGTCTGAACCTCTTCGGTTACAGTTTCATACGGTATAGACTCGGTTTCTGTTACGTCCAGATATTCGACCGTGTCCACGATCACCGTGCAGTCGGAGTCGATTATTTTATCGAGATCGATACTCATTCTGTCGGTGCTGCGGATCTCATAATCGGCAGATGCCAAAATCTCGCGAAGTGTTGCGGCGGCAGTCGTGCATACGATGCTTTCGCGGTCGCTGAACTGTACTGTGACAGTGAATTCGGCAGACTCTTTAACTTCCTCTGCGTCATCATTTGTGTCATCGTCTTCGTTTACGTCGCTGCTGAGGAGAGCTACGGCCGCCTTTTCATCCGGAGCCTCGATCTCGGCGTATGAGACATTTGCCGAAGACAGTGAATACCCGGCAGGTATCATGTCGCCGGACATGAGCACGTTTTCCGATGCAGGAGCGGCGGAGATCAGCTCAATATCGGGCTCGACGCTCGCATGTGCGCTGTCCTGTGCGGCGTATACCGCAAGCGGGACTGTCACCGTCGCAAGTAAAACGCACACAATGAGTGCGAATATCCCGCGATGTCGGCGCAGGATGCGCGTGACGCTTTTTGCAAGATCCGCCTTCGGACCTGCATTCTGTTTTTGTTTCTTGTGATAGTACCCGGAAGCCGACCGAGCGGTGACGCCTTGGCGTCTTGCTGTACCATGAGCCGTTTCCGCCGATGAGGTATATGCCGACCTCAGCGGTGAACGGTGTGCAGCTGCACCACCCTTGCTTCTCGGTGTGCGGTGAGTGCTGTTCGTGCCGTATGCAGAGCTCTTGCTTTCTGAAGAAGCTCCGGCAGGGCTGCGATGCAGCCGTGCGGCTTTGACCGCTCCGCGTGATGCGATACCTGACGTTTCCGCCGTATGTGTACCGGGCGTGTTATTGCTGCCGCCTGCACCGCGGATATGTCCGCGCGCGCCGGCGTCGCCTCTGACACAAGCGGGAATCTCAAGCGTATCGAATCCTCCGTTGCGTGCACTTCTGTTTGTGAGTCCTTCTGATATAATGCCTTCTCTGAGCAATTTGCCTGATTGCCCGGTGATAGCGGTGCGGCTTGAAGCGGTACTATCAGTATAATCTGATCGTCGATACAAGAAAACACCTTCTCGCCGTTTGGCGATTCCTTTCCGCCGGAAGAACTGTTCCTTGTGTTTTTCTTCCGGAAAATTGGTATCGGCAGTGTCAGCGGCTGTGCCGCAGGTCGTGTCGATACATGGCGAAAGTTCGCGCTGCTTTTGCAACGAGAGCATAGGCCTTAAAAGGCAATAACAAGGTCATTATAGCACATGCATTTTTAAAATGCAAGTTAAATTTATTATTAAACTACTTAGAACCTCCACAATCGGTCGAAAAACGGGCGTTTTCAGTAGAAATCCGGCGAAAAATTCTACGTGAATTGTCAACCTCCTCCACCGTGCGTCCGATGCCGTTTCAGTGGCAGCGATGAGCCGAGTGTTACGGCTCCGGTTAGTGCGAGCACGGTGCCGAAAGCCCGCCGCACGGTCTCCACGCTCAGGTGCTCGCGCAGTGCGCCGCCGCCTGCGGCACCGATCGCTCCGAAAGCGGCACAAACGGCGACTGCGAGGGGATCTATACGTCTCCGGCGGGCGTGGTACGGCAGGGCGGCAGCCGATGCGGATATGAAAAATATAAGGTTGAGCGCCTGAGCATCAGACTGAGCCATGCCTGCTACGGCAGTCATATACACGACGAGCAGTCCGGCACCTCCGCATCCCGTTCCGGCGAGCAGTGCCACAGCGAAGGTGACCGCTATGTTCAATATCTGCATATGCTTTTGCCTCCTATACGATCATTTTGATTCCGGCATATATGACGAGCACTGCAAAGAGCAGTCGGAGTGATCCTGCCGGGATCTTGTGTGCGATAACGGCACCGATCACGCCTCCGACGGCTGCCGGTATCACGACGGATATGACGGAGGCGGGCGACAGTGAGGCATTTTTGTAGGTGAGAAGTGAAAAGACAGATATCGGCAAGGTCGCCGCCATGGCGGATACCATGCTGTCCTTGGCGGAACGCTCGCTTCCGCGATAGACCGCGTAGAACACATATGTCAAAAGTATTCCGCCGCTGCTGCCGCACAGCCCGTTGATGAATCCCGCTCCGAATGCGCCGAGTACGAGCACAAGTATGAGCAAAAGCTGTTTCGGTTCAATTCTGACCTCCGTTTTTACCGCCCCCGATCAATAAATGTATACTACTTGAAAAATTCACCGATTTCTGCTAAAATATAATGTGAGGTTTTGTGCCGGTCCGACGGATCTGCCGCAAAATTATTATATACACATTCCGCAGCCTTTAATCTGCCGTGTAAATGCGGCGGTGTCCGAGCGGTGATCGGCGGACGGGGCTTGGACCTATTACATAGAGCGGTGCGCAAGTGTTTCACGGTGTGCAGATTGAGCTCTGATAAGAAAGGTATGACTCTGATGTCTGAAAAGAAGAAGAACGGAGGCAAACGCAGCACTGCTTCGGGAACACGCCGATGCGGCGGCAAGAACGTGCGTCGAGGCGCGTCGTCCGGACGCCGCAGTGCCGCAGACACGGCGAAAAAGCAGACCCCGCCGAAAAGCGGCTTTGCTTACCAGCTTGCACCGTTTATAGTGATAGTTGCGGCGATACTTGTCGCCGTATGTATGTATGCCGGCGACGGAGCGGGAATAGTCGGCGGAGCGATTCGGAATTTTCTTCTCGGTATGAACGGCGGGGTTGCATATGCGCTGCCTATATTCATACTGATACCTGTCGTTACATTTGCGCATGATCGGCGCGAGGGCAGGGTGCGCGGGCGTGTCGTGTCGGATGCGCTGATATATCTCACATGCTCGATACTTCTCCATATATATAACGGGGGAGAACACACTTTTGCGCCGTCGGCGCATTGGAAGAGCGGCGTAGCAAAGTGCGGCGGCGGCGTGATCGGCGGAGCAGTCGGCGAGGCGGCGCTTCGCGGATTCGGCAAGGCGGGAGCACTTGTGATTGTTTTTGCCATGCTGTTCATACTCATACTTTACACCTTCGGCGTAACTCCGCGATGGCTGTGGAGTCATATACGCGACGGACTCAGAGTTACCGGTGAGGCTGCCGGGGAGCACCGCCGCACTCGGATTGAGCGTCATGCGATTGCAGCCGAGGAGCGCGAACGCGCAAGGCGCGAAGATGTGTCCCGCGAGGACGAAAGACAGCTCGTAATGAATATCGGGGTCTCGGAAGAGCCTGAGTATCCGGTGGTTTCCGGGCAGCGGTTCAGATACAGGAAGAAACACCGCTTCTCTCCGGACATTCCGCTTGACGACGATATCGCGGAGGATTCAGTTTCCGAAACACCGGCAACTGAGTCGCCTGATGAGATAGACGAGCGAATATTCGATGAGGCGATGCGCCGTACAAGAAAGAGACGTGAGGCTGAGCGGCAGGAAGGTGCAGAGTCGTCTTCTGAGGTGCCATGCGACAAAACGGACGTGACGGGCGAAACGGAGGCGGCAGACTCTGAGAACGAGGTCATATCTGCCGAAAATCTGTCTGTGGGTGATTCAAACGATCTGCGCGGACTGTTCGTGAATCCCGACGACGCCGATCTTCTTGACAGGCTTGCTGCGGCGTATCTGTCGGGCGGCGGTGAATCCGAAGGCAGAGACAGCCTTTCCGTGACGCGCAGAGGTATCGGGGAGATAGCGGACGAAACCGCAGCACAATCTCCGCACGAGTACGTTTTTCCGCCGATATCCATCCTAACGGAGGATCGGTCGGCGCGCGATACGAATATCAGGACCGAAATGCAGGACAATGCCGTGAAGCTCGTTGAGACACTGCGCAGCTTCAATGTTAAGACTAAGATCGAAAACGTTTCCCGCGGGCCGACAATAACACGCTATGAACTTCTCCCGGAAGCAGGGACGCGCGTTCGCTCGATTGTGAATCTCATTGACGATATATCACTGAGTCTTGCAACGACCGGTGTACGCATTGAGGCACCGATCCCCGGCAAGGCTGCGGTCGGTATTGAGGTGCCGAACAAGAAGCGTGCGACGGTTCATCTGCGGACGCTGCTTGAGGATGCCAGATTTACGGATTCGGCATCCAAGATGACATGTGCGCTCGGCGAGGATGTCGGCGGAGAGGCAGTGTATCTCGATGTTGCGAAGATGCCGCATCTGCTCATTGCCGGTGCTACCGGCATGGGTAAGTCGGTGTGCATAAACAGCCTGATAGTCAGCCTGCTGTATAAGGCGAAGCCCGACGAGGTTAAACTGATACTGATTGATCCGAAAAAGGTCGAACTCAACATTTACAACGGGATTCCGCATCTGCTTGTGCCGGTTGTGAGTGATCCGAAGAAGGCGGCGGGTTCTCTGTCGTGGGC
>CAKSEM010000132.1 GCA_934446485.1 uncultured Eubacteriales bacterium
GGATAGACGTGAGCGTATCGTAGAGATGCTGAGTGATCTTTCCTATCTTACCGCCGTTAACGGTATAACTGTGATCGCGGTAACAAAGTTCACCGATCGGTGACACGACCGCTGCGGTGCCGCAGCCCCACGCTTCATCGAGCGTACCGTCCGTCATGGATCTGCTGAGCTCATCCACGCTGAGCAGTCTCTCGCTGACACAGTGTCCTTCGGATTTCAAAATTTCAATGCAGGATTTGCGCGTGATTCCGGGAAGTATCGATCCGGTGAGCTTAGGCGTGACGATCTCATCTCCGAAGCGGAACATAACGTTCATCGCACCGACCTCCTCAATGTACTTGCGCTCAATTCCGTCAAGCCATAGTACCTGAGAGTACCCCTTCTGCTCGGCACGTTCTCCTGCACGGTTGCTTGCCGCATAGTTTCCGCCGCATTTTGCATATCCTGTGCCGCCGCGGACAGCTCGGACATCCTCATCCTCGATCATAATTCTGACAGGATTTATGCCTTCCTTGTAGTAGCTGCCGACAGGAGACGCTATGATCACAAAGCGTGCGTTGTGCACAGCGTGAACACCGAGAGATTCATCGTTGCCGAACATGAACGGTCTGAGATAGAGCGATGTCCCCGGCGCGGACGGAGTCCAATCGCGCTCGAGCGATACGAACGTAAGGAGCGCCTCCATAGCGTCTTCTTCCGGAATCTGCGGCAGGCAGAGCCTCTCTGCGGAATTGTTCATACGTCGCACGTTCTCAATCGGGCGGAAGAGCTGCACTCTGCCGTCGGGACGGCGGTACGCCTTCAAGCCCTCAAATATCTCCGAGCCGTAATGGAGCACCGTTGATGCCGGGTGAATCTCCATCGGGCCGAACGGAACGATACGTGCGTCGTGCCAGCCCTCCTCACGCGAATAGTCCATAATGAACATATGGTCGGTAAATATCTTGCCGAATCCGAGACTGCTGCTGTCGGGCTTCTGTGCAGGAGTTGACGTTCTGTTTATCGTAATCTTCATAGTATATTACCCTACCTCTCCGGCACCGATGTGCCGTAAAATCAGTTATTCAATAGCGCCACGAGTCAGGCTCCGGCACCGAGACGCAGAGCACGCAGATTCACATCGAGCATATCAGCGTGTTTCGCGGATATGACCTTGCGTATCGCCGCCTCTACCGTGTCCTCGGAGAACATACCGCATTCGCGGAGCACACGTCCGACTATAACCATGTTGGCAAGTGTCGAAAAACCATTTTCTCCGGCAAGAGCAGTCGCCGGAATATAGAACGAACGGACATCGTCGCGCACAACACGGCGCTCGATCAGTGTCGAATCGGCAAAGATCATCCCGCCGTGAGCAACCGCCGATTCATATCGGTCAAGCGACGGCAGATTCATCGCGATAAGAACATCCGGCTGCGAAACTATCGGCGAACCAACCGCGCCGTCGCTGATAATCACGCCGCAGCTTGCGGTTCCTCCGCGCATCTCGGGACCGTATGAAGGGAGCCAGCTTACCTCGCGCCCCTCGGTAAGTCCGTAGTAAGCTATGAACTTTCCGGCGAAGAGTATTCCCTGTCCGCCGAAGCCTGAAAAGAGAAATTTAGTAGTGCTCATGCCTTCGCCTCCTCATTTGCCGAACGGTCCTTATACACACCGAGCGGATAGTACGGGATCATCTTATCATCGATCCACCGGAGCGCTGCCTCCGGAGTCATGCCCCAGTTCGTCGGGCACGATGAAAGCACCTCTACGAGCGAGAATCCGCGCCCCTCGATCTGATTTTTGAAAGCCTTGACTATTGCGCGGCGGGCATTTTTAATGTTCTTAACGCTGTTGACCGTAACGCGTTCGAGATACTCGGGACCCTCGAGCTCCGAAAGCATCTCACATACTCGAACGGGATATCCGCACAGCTTTACGTCACGACCGTACGGTGAGGTCTGCGTGACCTGTCCGGGAAGAGATGTCGGTGCCATCTGGCCGCCGGTCATACCGTAGATCGCATTGTTTATAAATATGATCGTGATATTCTCATTGCGTGCTGCAGCATGCACGGTCTCAGCCATGCCGATAGAGGCAAGGTCGCCGTCACCCTGATATGTAAAGACTATGTGATTCTCCGGATCGGCACGCTTAACGCCGGTGGCAACGGCAGGCGCTCTTCCGTGAGCCGCCTCGATCATGTCACATGTGAAGTAATTATAGGCAAGCACCGAACATCCAACGGGTGCCACGCCGATCGTGCGCCCCTCAATGCCGAGCTCGTCAATAGCCTCCGCCACCAGTCTGTGAACTATACCGTGTGTACAGCCGGGGCAATAGTGCATCGGCACATCGGTAAGAGACGCGGGTTTCTTAAATACTACCATTATTCTGCACCTCCGTTCTTATGTGCGCTGCATATAGCTTCAAGTACCGCCTCCGGCGTCGGGATCATACCGCCTGCCCTGTTGCACAGTGTAACGGGACGACGGCAATCGGTCGCAAGGCGAACATCCTCGATCATCTGCCCCATGGAAAGCTCGACCGAGACGAACGCTTTCACATGATCGACGGCTGCCGAAAATGCTTTTTGGGGGAACGGCCACAGTGTAATCGGGCGGATCATTCCGGCGCGGATCCCGCGGCGTCTGGCCTCATCAACGGCATTTCTCGACACGCGTGCCGCGATTCCGAACGCTGCAACGCACACTTCTGCATCATCCATCAGGTACTCTTCACAGAGCTGTTCATTCTCCTCTATCACAGCATAACGGCGGTAGCGCTCAAAATTCTGCTCCTCAAGCTCTTCAGCCACGAGCGAGAGTGAATTTATGATGTTGTGCTCTCTCTTCATCTTTGTGCCGGTCGTCGCCCACGGCTTCTCCGGCATAGGCTTCACATCGAGCGAAAGCTCGACGGGTTCCATCATCTGCCCCATCGTACCGTCTGCAAGGATCATTGAAGTCATACGGTACCGGTCCGCAAGCTCAAAGCCGCGAACGGTGAGCTCCGCCATCTCCTGAACCGATGCGGGAGCAAGCACTATCATGCGATAGTCGCCGTGTCCGCCGCCGCGCGTGGACTGGAAATAGTCCGACTGGCTCGGTTGGATACCTCCGAGTCCGGGTCCGCCGCGCTGCACGTTCACAACGAGAGACGGCAGATCTGCTCCGGCAAGGTAAGAGAGTCCCTCACCCTTCAGCGAAATTCCGGGGCTCGACGAGGAGGTCATCACACGAAGGCCTGTCGAAGCGACTCCGTAGACCATGTTTATTGCGGCGATCTCACTCTCCGCCTGAAGGAATACGCCGCCGATCTTCGGCATCTTCTTTGCCATATATGCCGCAATCTCGGTCTGTGGTGTGATAGGGTATCCGAAGTAATGGCGGCAGCCTGCCAATATAGCCGCCTCCGCTATAGCCTCGTTCCCTTTCATCAATACTTTATCTGACATTATAAAAGCTACCTTTCTTTGTGGATTTTACTTTTCAACGGTAATAATGCAGTCGGGGCACATAGTTGCACAGAAGGCACAGCCTATGCATGATGCCTGATCAGTGATCTCGGCGGGGTGGTGTCCCTTCTTGTTGATCCTGTCAGGCGAGAGGCGAAGGAGCTTCTTCGGACATGCGATAACACATAGCGAACAGCCCTTGCAGTTATCCGTGTTGAACGTCAGTTTTGCCATATCATTCATCCTTTCTCAGCGCGGGAGTACCCCTCGCAAAATCATATATTTGCAGCACATTTGTGCTCACTTACAGCTCATATTTCTGAAGCTTCAGCGGGAACAGATCGGGCACGGAACCCTCAAGCACAGCGACAACACTCTCCTCAGCCGCGGTCATTACCACCGGAAGTCCCGTCATACGCGACAGCTCACGGGCGTACGGAAGTGACGAGAGCACCGTATCGGCGTCAGTCTCGCGTCCGAGGTTGGAGTTGTTCACAATACCTGTAAATTGAATTCCGCATGCCGCCTCGATCTCGTGCATGACGGCAACCGTCGATTCGGCGTCGGGAGTCAGCGGGCGGTATCGATTCGCAACGAGGAGCATCTCGAAGTCTCCCTCCGCAAGGATCGCTGGAGTCAGTCTGCCGAGTGCGAGCGCTCCGCGGTCGTCACCGCCGACATCGACCACCGTCTTCATTTCGCGCTCCTCGGTAATGGCGTACATATCCGCCGGCATTGCGGGAGCATCAAGATTTGTACCTGCGTACTGTGAGCGGATCACGCGAATTCCCTCAGCCGTAAGCTCAGCCTCGCTGTCGCTCGTGCGGAAGTACGGATTCACGATGTCGAGATCGGCGATCGCACACCTGCCTCCGAGGCGTGCAAGGTCGCGCACCATGTTTATCGCAACATTAGTCTTTCCGCTGCCGTAGTGACCGCAGACGAGCGTTATATGCTTATATTCTCTCATTACAGCTTGTTCCTCTGTATCTTACCGCTGACGGTTTTGGGAAGCTCGTCGCGGAACTCTACTATGCGCGGGTACTTATACGGCGCCGTGTGCTCCTTGACGTACTGCTGTATCT
>CAKSEM010000133.1 GCA_934446485.1 uncultured Eubacteriales bacterium
GCACCGCTCGGCGCACTCTCGTCTTCACTCGGACTCGATGCCGACGACTACTCTGTTGAGGAGGTCAGGACCGTCCTGACGGAAGAGAGTGAGAAGTGGGGCGAGCTTTCGGATATGCTTTCGGTGCTGACTTTGGACAGTACGGAAATTACGGAGTTCGACAGTATGAAAACTTCGTCCGAAACCTGCCGTGACAGCCTCCTCAATTATATGTACGGACATAATTACGAAAAGTACGCCGGAAACACGGCACTTATTGACGCACTTTCGGAAAAGCACCCTGAATATACGATCATAGCTGCAATTCCGCAGGGAGATTTCGAGGCGGAAATGTACCGCTGCTTCGGCGGATCGGTAAAGATCACCCACAGAAGCGGCGAGCTGTTCCGATACCTTGAGGGTGGCAGTGTGTATCTGCCGGTGACGGCGCCGATAGACGGCGGGATCGATATCAAGCTGACGAAGGCTGCGGAAACGGAGCACACATACAGACTTTCGTTTACCGTATCCGGCAGAGATACCTCTGCTGACTATCACTATCGCGCGATCGTAATAAAGCGTGAAGACGGAACGATGTATTTCAAATCGGTTTACAAATCGTGACACAGCTTTGAAATTTGTTTTATTTATGTAAATTTAGGCTATTTCGCACAAAATGTGTCCGCAATAAAGTTGACACATTGAAGATTGCGTGATATAAATAGCTTAGTTATAATCCATAAATCGGTTGTTATGACGATTGTGGCGAGTGAGGAGCGATCTCGTACAAGACTGTTGCCGACGCTTTTGGCGCCGGACAAGCTTATGCGGTGCTCCCGCAAATGCAGAAAGGAGACTTTCAATAGTGAAAGTCAGGGTGAAGACAATGAAAAGACTTGCGGCAATTGCGGCGTCTCTTATGGTTGCGGTATCGATGCTCTGTCTGCCCGCTGTGGCACAGGGGTATAAGCCGAGCGGCAACAGAGGGTGCAGAATCAAATTTGATGTGCCTAAGGTTGATTCCGGCGCAGTCGTCAAGGACGGATTGATAGGTGACGGCGAGTATCGGCGGATCGAACTTGACACCGATCCGGAAACGACCGATCTGTACCTCGTGTACGGTACGGATTCACGCGGGTACGATCGCGCCGTGGCTATGCTCAAAACCGTGGAGTATTATTTTTCATGGGATGATGTGCACGGATTCAACTTTGCCGTGAGATACAAGCCTGAACGTCAGGTGCAGCAGCTCGATGTGGAGCATGGCGGCAGATACCCGGAGGATAACTTCCTCAATAACTGCGGGGTCGGAATATCTATTCTCGACCGCAACCGTTCGAATTCTGCTCCGGACTTTCTCTATTATTCGATAGCGAAGAAGACCGACGGCAGCGGTGAATATCTGCGCGGCTGGTGGGATCAGCTCGGCATCAGCGGACACTACGATCCGGTCCCGGAACGTGATTTTATCATTGAATACGAGGATGACGGGTACATAACCTGTGAGTGGTCGATACCGTTCTCGGAGATTTTGAAAACGGATCCTGTCGGGGCGAAAATTTATCTGTCGCTTTCAGCAATGGCAGGCGACAGCCCGACTGCGGATTTTTCCACGCTTTACGGAGTGTCGCTCGGCGATCGCGGGTTCCTCGTGCCGCAGGATGATTCATCTCAGCACGCGGTTGCCGTGCTGATCGACGGCTCGTCACCCGACGGTGAGGGCGATCCGCCGTCTCCGACTCCCGATCCTGTGCCCGATCCGACACCCGATTCGACTCCTGATACAACACCGTCCCGTACACCGGCCGCTGATACGGAGTCCGTTGCCGATACGGAAGTCAAACCGAATTCAACGAACGGAGAAACCGTTTCTCACGACAGCGTGACCGCACCTCAGACCGGAGACCCGTCACTTCTTCTGTCCGCAGCAGCGGCAACCTCTGCGGCGGGTGTACTTTATGCTCGTCGGCGCAGAAGAAAATAAATGTTACGAAAATCCGTTCGTGTAAAATTGTTTCCATATATTAAATACTATAGTTTTTTGATTTTCCCTGTTGACAAAACGGGTCATGTGTGCTATAAGTATTATGGAACTGTAATACAAAAACCACTTTGAAAGGAAGGTTTAATATGAAAAAGGTTCTTTCTATTATCTGTGCCGTCGTACTCATAGTTACCGCTATGTGTGTTGTGGTCGGCGCAAAGAGCTTTAAGCCCAGCGGCAATTCAGGCTGCAATATCAAGTTTGAGGTGCCGAAGGCTAACCCGGCAGCGGTCGTTAAGGACGGCATAATCGGCAACGGCGAGTACAAAAAGATTGAGGTTAATACCAACAAAGACTCGACCGATCTTTCTCTTGCATATGAAGATGCCAATGCTATCGATAAAGCAGAAAAAATGGCCGAAACTATGGAGTTCTACTTCTCATGGGACGATACTCACGGTTTCAATTTTGCCGTAAGGTATAAGCCTGAGACTCAGCAGCAAATTCTCAATATTGATCCCGGTGACTTTCCGAAGGATGATTTCCTTCGCAACTGTGGTATCGGTATAGATCTTTTTGACCGCAACAGAACGAATGCCGAAGTTCCCTATATCTACTATGCTATCGCTAAGCGTACAGACAACGGCGAGTACCTTAAAGGTTGGTGGAAGGATGAAGAGCGCGGTATAAGTAAGGCTTATGATCCGATTGCAGGTACCGATTTCATTATCAACTATGAGTCGAGTGGTTACATAACATATGAGTGGTCCATCCCGTTTTCGGAATTTGTGAAGGGTACGCCTGCAGCAGGAACACAGATTTATCTTTCGTTGTTTGCAATGGCAGGTACCGGAGACGGCTCCAATGAAGATGAAACCATGAAGCAGTCATATGGTGTGTCTTTAGGTGATCGTGGCTATGCGGTGACGCAGGACAATTACTCCGAATACGCAATTGCTACTCTGACCGATGATGAAATCCCGTATGATAGTCAGGGCGGCGATACCGACGGTCCGACACCTACTCCGACTCCGACACCTACTCCGACTCCGACACCGAACCCGAACCCCGCTCCCGGCACCGAGACCGTTGTAAAGGACAATGAGGGTAATACGATCAAGACCGTGACGAATGCCGACGGTTCCAAGACTGTCACGACGATCAAGGCTGACGGCACGACCACCACAAAGACCGAGAAGGCTCCGCAGACCGGCGACCCCATGATTATCGCTGCTGCAGTTTCCGCCATCTCCGCTTGCGGCATCGTCGTAGCTAAGAAGCGCCGCGGTTGATCGGTTTGCAAATCTGAATAATCCGATAAACACAGCTTAACAGAAGGGCTGCCACATATGTGGCAGCCCTTCTGTTATCGCCACGCAAAGACTCAAATGTGTCGGAAAGTGCACACTTATCGCAAATTTATTCCATCGCCCGATTTTTATGTTTATTAATTTTTTTCGGAATCCTGCGCAAATTGAATAGTTTTTTTGTGTAGACTATTGCATTTCTGATTTTGCTGTGTTATAATCACGATGTGTCATTGACACAGAAAACAAGAAAGGTAAGGTTGCTTATTATGAAAAAGATTATAAGCATCATGCTTGCAGTCGTAGTTGTAGTTGCTATGACTGCCGTTGCGGTTTCCGCCGGTGCAGTCAATGCAAACGGTCACTGTGAAACCACAACTGTCATCAAGAAGGCTGATTCGTCCGCAGTTGTTAAAGACGGAAAGATCGGCGACGGCGAGTACACCGAGATCGAGATCAACCGCGATCCCGACTCCTCAGACCTCATGCTCAGTTATGACGGAGGCACGGACAACTTCACCAACGCACTCAAGTTCATGGAGAATGTGCACTTCTATATGTCTTGGGACGAAGTTCACGGTCTCAACGTTGCTGCAAGAGCTCAGCTTCTTGAAACTCCCGAAAACAAGTCGGTTCCGAACGCTGACCCGAACTACGCTAACCAGGATTTCCCCGGTGACGAGTTCCTCTTCCAGTTCGGTATGATGTTCAAGGTCTATGCAGGCGACGGTGAGGAAGGTCTCTACCGCAGCATCAGCAAGAACACCGATACCGGCGAGCTCCTCTACGGTTACTACGACAAGCACGGTTACACCGGCGCTCTGAACCAGACCGCAGGTACCGACTACACGGTTTCCATCGACGGAAACTGGGTAACCTATGAGATCTCCTTCCCGCTCGCATCGGTTCTCCCGTCGGCTAAGATCTCCGGAAACGCTCCTGTTGACGGTTCTCAGATCGAATTCGACACGACCGTTACCGGCGGCAGCAAGGGTACTTATCATGAGGGAAGCTCTACATATGCTGTTTCCATCGGCGACGGCGGATTCATGGCAACATGGAACTCCTTCACCGATCCTCAGCACGGTAAGGCTACATTCTCTCTTGACGCTATCTCAGGCGGCAACAGCGGACCCGACACCGACGGCCCGACACCGACACCGACGCCGAATCCGACACCGACACCGGATCCGAAGCCCGGTGAAGAGACCGTTGTAAAGGACAATG
>CAKSEM010000134.1 GCA_934446485.1 uncultured Eubacteriales bacterium
CCGCGCAGGACATTCAGAGCCTCTGTCTCCGGGAACACGAGTGCTTGACCGATGAAGTAATCCTCGGGGACTCCCGCACCGTGTAGGATAAAGTCGTGACCCTTGAAGTACGGGAGACCCGCTGCGATCTTTGCGGCAGCTCGGCGCACGGGCGACGGAATGTGTTTATATTTCCTCATCATAGGCGTCTCGTCGTACCACTCATAGCCGGCGTATATCTCGTCGGCGCCTTCACCGGACAGAACGACGGTCACGTGCTCGGATGCAAGCTGTGCAAGGAAGTAGAGCGGAACAGACGACGGATTCGACTGCGGCTCGTCCATGTGGTACTGGATCGTCGGAAATGCAGCAAAGCATTCCTCTGCGTCAAGATGCCGCATATAGTTTTCGATACCGAGAATTGCCGAAAGCTCAGCCGCTTCGCTTGTTTCATCAAATTTCTTGGTGTCAAAGCCGACGGAGAATGTGTCATGCGGCATGAGTGCAGCAGTGATATAACTTGAATCCACACCTCCTGAGAGGAATGAACCCACCTTCACGTCGCTGATTCGATGAGCGGCAACCGATTCGCGAATGCGTCTGTCTATCTGTTCGGCACATTCATCAAATGATAGATCGTCCTTTTTTGAAAAATCGACATCCCAGTAGCGATGTGTGGTCATCACGCCGTCCCGGTAGGTAAAGCTGTGTGCCGGAGGGAGCTTGTACGTGTTTTTGAAGAAGGTCTCTTCGGTTGCGGAATACTGGAACGTAAGGTACGGTCGGAGAGCATTTGGATTCACTTCGGGCTTGAAGCTCGGGTGCTCAAGGAAGCTCTTGATCTCCGAACCGAAGATGAGATTCCCGTCTGCGGTCTTCGTATAATAGAACGGCTTGATGCCGAACGGATCGCGTGCGCCGAACAGAGTGCGCGTGCGCGTGTCCCACACAACAAATGCGAACATTCCGCGCAAACGTGCGGTGACATTCTCTCCCCATTCCTCATATCCGTGAATGATCGTTTCCGTGTCGCACTTTGTCTTAAAAACATGACCGCAGGAGATCAGCTCGTCACGCAGTTCGGAAAAGTTATATATCTCTCCGTTGAAAACGATGACGACCGATCCGTCCTCGTTATACATCGGTTGGCTTGCAGTGTCGGAGAGGTCGATTATGCTGAGCCGACGGAAGCCGAGCGTCACATCACCGGGAAGCCCGGATTCGTCAAAGTAAAATCCTTCGGAATCGGGTCCGCGATGGATTATTCTGTTTGCCATCCTATGCGCCACATCGCGCCGTGCCTCGACTTCACCGGTGAATCCAATAAAACCGCACATATATGAGTCCTCGCAGTAGATTGATTTGAACTTGTCAGAGTTACATATGAATATTATACCACATTTGTCGCCGGAAATAAAGCCCCAACCGGATTTATTTTACCGTTTGCACCGACTTTGCGCAAGACGCTGCAGGAGAGTCGATAATGGCATCATCGCCCGCAGTCGCTGCATACTTTCGATAAATTGTCAAGAAAATCTTTCGCGTGGGTTTACAAATGTGAAAATATGTAGTATACTGTTATTGAAACAATATTTCTTTTGAGCTATGATCGGGAAGAATGGGAGCTTCGACACTGTAAAGAGAGCGGCGGATATGCTGAGACCGCTGCCGTGCCGCCCCGCTGTGCACCCGTGAGCTCTCCCGCATCGACGGGCGTATGCCGCGTTAAGGCACGCAAGCTATAAATCAGAGTGGAACCGCGGTCGCCGCCTCTATTTTTCGGAGGCGGCGATTTTTCAGATTGGAGATGGTATGATGCTGAATATAAGGATAAAAATTGAACGCAGGAGGAATCGCCCGACAAAACAGCGACGGGTGTCGGAGGAGATACGCGGCGATGTTGACGCGATACTGCAGCGCGACCCCGCAGCAAAGAGCCGACTGGAAGTTATAACGCTGTATTCGGGGCTGCACGCGCTCCTGATGTATCGCGCGGCTCATGAGCTTCAATTGCATGGGCTGACGTATCCCGCGCGTATGATATCGCAGATCGCGAAGTTCTTGACGGGTATTGAGATACATCCCGGAGCTACGATCGGCAAAGGGCTGTTCATCGATCACGGCAGCGGTGTCGTGATAGGTGAAACGACGGTCATAGGCGACAACTGCACGCTGTACCAGGGCGTAACGCTCGGCGGTACAGGTAAGGAAACCGGCAAGCGCCATCCGACGCTCGGAAATAACGTAATGGTTGGCGCCGGCGCAAAGCTCCTCGGTGCATTCACCGTCGGAGACAACTCAAAAATTGCTGCAGGTGCCGTCGTTCTGCGCGATGTTCCCGAGGACTGCACGGCGGTCGGTATACCGGCTAAGATCGTTGTGCGTGAGGGTGTGCGGGTCAATGACTGTGAAAATCTCGATCAGGTACACGTGCCAGACCCGATTGCGGACGAAATCATATGCCTGCGCTCGCGCGTAGAGGCACTTGAAGAGCAGCTCGGCAGGGAAAAGTTCGCCGAATAAAGCAGAGCCTAACGAATACAAGGCGAAAGCGCTTCACGTACCGGAGGTGACGAAAATGAACGGTAACAACAAAAAGAGATCTAAGCTGAAGAGTCTTGGGCTTGCACTGCTGTGGGTGCTGATCTTCTATGCGGCAATGCAGCTCGTATCGATCGTGTCTTCCGCTGTGGTTTTTGCAGCCGGGAGACCGGACGGTTATCTTAATGTATACGCTACGTTGGAGCTCCTTCAACAGCTTCTCGGCGACTATTCGGTATGGATAACCTTCGCGACCGACACCGTTATCATTGCGGCAATTCTGATTTACTTTGCGCTGCGGCGCAATTCACCGCGACGCGCTCTGAGGATCGGGTACACAACACCGCGTACGCTGGCGCTTTGCGCAGTGCTCGGAATTTCGGCAAATGTATTTTCGGTGTTTGTAATTTCGCTCATGCCGTGGCCCGAGTCGATTGTAAACGGCCTGAACGACAACTACTCGGGTATTGCGAGCGAAGGCTCACTGTTCATGTCATTGTTGGTCTTTGCGGTAATGACTGCGATTGTGGAAGAGATTTTCTTCCGAGTGCTTGTCATATCCGAGCTCGGTCAGTCATTCGGCAGAACCGGGTGTATTATAATATCGGCGCTCCTGTTCGGTGCGGTGCACTGGAATCCGATAGCGATATTTTACGCGTCTGCGCTCGGCGTCATCCTTTCCACCGTATATTTCCGCTACGGCTCGGTATGGCCGGGTGTGTTCATCCATATGTTCTTCAACATAGCCGGAATACTGTCATTTGATATGCCGCCGGCGATCTATCTTGCCGCAGTCTTTATCTCGACTGCCGCCGTGATGCTCACGACGTACCTGCTTCTCGGTCGAGGTACATCTCGCGAAACGGCAGTTAAACTATAATCAAAAAGGAAACCATAAAATGAAGCTGTATAACTCTCTGACACGCACAAAGGACGAATTCGTAACGCATGATGCCGGCATATGCCGTATGTATACCTGCGGTCCTACGGTATATCACTTTGCACATATAGGGAACCTTCGCTCCTACATTATGGAGGATGTCCTTGAAAAATATCTCAGGTACACGGGACTTGACGTCCGTCGGGTCATGAACATTACCGATGTCGGACACCTGTCGAGCGACGGTGATTCGGGCGAAGACAAGATGCTGAAGGGCGCTAAACGCGAACACAAATCGGTTATGGAGATCGCAAAATTCTACACAGATGCTTTCTTCGACGATTGCCGACGGCTCAATATACGCCGTCCGGATACGGTCGTCCCGGCAACCGACAGCATTGACGAAATTATCGGAATCATATCGCGTCTCATCGACCGCGGTTATGCGTATATATCCGACGGGAATGTTTATTTTGATACGTCAAAACTTGAAAATTACTATGTATTCAACCGACACGACGCAGAGGATCTTGAGGTCGGAGTACGCGACGGAGTGGAGGAAGACACGGCAAAGCGCAACAAGACTGACTTTGTCCTGTGGTTTACCAAGTCAAAATTCGAGGATCAGGAGCTAAAATGGGATAGCCCGTGGGGGCTTGGATATCCCGGATGGCACATCGAATGCTCCGCGATCAGCATTGCAAATCTCGGCGAATACCTCGATCTTCATTGCGGCGGCATCGACAATGCTTTCCCTCACCACACGAATGAGATTGCGCAGAGTGAAGCGTATCTAGGGCATCCGTGGTGCCCGCAATGGTTCCATGTATACCACCTCAATACTTCCTCGGGGAAAATGAGCAAATCAAAGGGAGAGTTTCTTACGGTTTCGCTCCTTGAGGAGCGCGGTTACGATCCGATAGTGTATCGATTCTTCTGCCTTTCGTCGCACTACAGAAAATCACTTGTATTTTCGTGGGAGGGACTTGACAATGCGGCGCTTTCTTACAAAAAGCTGGTAGAACGCATAGCATCGCTCGATCCGTCGGATAACAGCGGAGGCGACGGTG
>CAKSEM010000135.1 GCA_934446485.1 uncultured Eubacteriales bacterium
CTTTAAGAAGTATTTCAAGGTAACCTTCGAATATGATACCGACAGCTGTGACGATTGTTTTGACGGCGATTGCGACAACTGCGAGCCCGTCTGCTACTGCGACGAGCATCACGACGAGACGCCGGACGAGGAAGAATGATCCGCCGAAAATTCGTATGTTAAAAAATGAGCCGCAATCTGCGGCTCATTTTTTGTTTAACTTCGCAGTATACCGTTTTCGATTTGAATACCGTACGGCATATGCCGAATGAAGGAACATTCGATAATGCTACGCCGACATTTCGCTGAGTTATTCATTGACGTGTCCGCGGGCTTTGGTTTTACCTCACATAGTACACCCTGCCGTTTTTTCTGGCAGGAGCCTCCGGCAGTTCGCCGTCCGGATATCCGACGATGAGGTGTCCGATTCCTTCAAGATCCTCGCAGATTCCGAGCGAGCGCAGTATACTCTTCCCTTCTTCACTGTCAAACTCCTCTTTTGCACGGTGTATCCAACATGAGCCGAGCCCCAGCTCATGTGCGGCGAGCATCATATTTCCAAGCGTCAATGAGCCGTCATACACGTGCGTCGGCACGTCTCGTCTTGCAAGGACCACAAATACTGTCGGTGCCCCGTAAAACGGATCGACATCGTCCCGTCCCATAACAGCGGCATTCATACGGGAGAGGCGGTCACGCATTTCGCAGTCTGTCACTTCGATTATAACGGTGTCCTGCCGACCCATACCGCTCGCAGCGTACAGTCCCGCATCGATTATTCTGTCGAGAAGCTCCTGCGGAACCGGATCCGATTTGTAGCTGCGGACACTGCGCCGCGAAATAATAGTATTCATTAGTGTATTCATACAAAACCTCCGATTTGAAAATCAAACATTCAGTTTGAGCCTGAGCGCATCCTTCCTCAGGTCCGAAGTAAAAGCGCCGTCAATCGCACAGCGGATCAGCGATCGCCGATCCTCGATATTGATACCCAGACACGACTCGGCATAAGAAAACTCGCTGCAAAGTGTCGTCCCGAGTATTGCCGGATCGTCAGTGCAAAGTGCAACACGAGCACCGGCATCCATCAAGCGATGCATCGGATACTCAGCCATATCCGGCACAGCCCCCGTCACACGGTTGCTCGTCGGGCACAATTCAAATGTGATCCCGCGTTCGATAGCTTCGCAAATCAACTTCGAATGGCCGTCTATCCTGACTCCGTGTCCGATCCTTCTGCACCCGGCGCGCATTGCGGCTGCAATGTCGGCTCCACTTCCCGCCTCGCCCGCATGGACCGTCAACGGTATGCCGAGTGAAGCGGCTCTGGAGAGAATCGGCTCAAAATCGCGTGTCGGGTATGCGGCCTCATCCCCCGCAAGATCGATACCCACCACCCCGCCGTCAGGCACGGCATAGCGCTCGGCAATCGCCAGCGTTTCCTCATTAGCTGCAGCATTATCTGCACCGCGCATCATACAGAGTATGAGATTGGTCGGAATATCACACATACGCAAGCCATGAAGCGCCGCTGTCACCGCATCCTCCTGTGACATTCCGCACCGCGTGTGCAGCTGCGGTGCAAAGCGAAGCTCCGCGTAAAGCACGCCGCAGCGAGCCATACTCTCCGACACCCGCCTGACCGCAAGTGCAATAGCCTCGGGTGTTTGAAGCAAGCGCAGCGGAAGCTCAAAAGCATTGAGAAAGTCCGCAAGGCTGCCGCAGTCATCCGAAACCGTGAGACTTTGTGACAGCTCAGAGTCACTCATCGGCATGCGAACACCCGTTATGTCGGCGAGCTCTCTTGCAATATCTGCAGTAATCGCCCCATCGAGATGCGCGTGCAGCTCAATGAAGCCGTTTTTTTCGCGATTCACCGATCTCCCGCCTTTCTTAATCTGATTTCAGATATATTTTAACAAACGGCAACCCCGATGTCAATCTCTTCTGCGTCTTGAGCATCTTATCACAAGTTTTACCGCTTCCGAAAGAGCGACAACGCTCGCACCGATTCCAAACAGTTTGAGCCACATTGTAAGTTCGAGCGGCACCGTACCGAAGAACGCACCGCCGAGCTGGATTATCAGGATCTGCAAAACGAAAGTACAGCCTACAACGAGAAGCATGAGTTTATTCTTCAGAATGTGACGGAAAACTGTACCGCAGCCGAGCTCACGGCAATTATAGGCATTGAACAGCTGGAACAGCACAAACATCGTAAAGAGGACGGTAGTCATTTCCGATTCGGGAACACCTAGAAAATTAAATATATACTGTGAGAGAAATACCGCAGACATATATACTGCCGTAATTCCGATCCGCAAAAACATCGCATCGTCCACAATATTGTCATCGCGACGGGTCGGCCGGCGGCTCATCAGATCTTCATAATTCGGTTCAAGCCCGAGCGTCAGCGCCGGCGGTCCGTCCATTATAATGTTGATCCACAAGAGCTGCAGAGCCGTAAACGGCGCTTTAAGCCCTACGATGATCGACGTAAATACAGTGATGACAGAAGCAAGATTGACGGTCAACTGGAAACTGATGAAGCGTTTGAAGTTTTCGTATATATTGCGCCCCCACTCTATAGCCTTGACTATCGTTGCAAACGAATCGTCAAGAAGAACGATGTCCGACGCCTCCTTTGAAACCTCGGTTCCCGAGATGCCCATGGCTATGCCGACGTCAGCTGCACGGAGCGCGGGCGCGTCGTTGATTCCGTCACCTGTAACGGCAACCACGTTTCCTTCGGATTTCAGCAGTTTCACGACGCGCATTTTGACCGTCGGCGTGCTGCGTGCAATAACAGTTATAGAAGGCAGACGGGATATAAGTTCGGAATCCGACATGTCTTCGATCTCGCGCGCAGATATCGCAATGTGAGAGTCATCGAGAACTCCAAGCTCACGTGCTATAGCCGATGCCGTCACAATGTTGTCGCCAGTCAGAATTTTCAGAGCAACGCCCGCCTTGCGGCATAGCTTTACCGCATCGTAAACCTCAGCACGCAGAGGATCCGATATTGCAACAAAACCATCAAAAACCATGCCGTTCTCAAGTGCCGTGTGCTCCGTCTCGTCATCGAAATCGCGCATTACGTCAATCTCCTTGTGAGCAAATGCAATAACGCGCATCGCCGCCTCCTCGGAGGAAATGATACATTTCTCCGCATCGGACCTCGCCTCATCGGTCATAGAGCACATTGACATAACACATTCCGGGCTGCCCTTAACGTACGTCATCATTCGCCCGTCAACCTTTGAGATCGTGGTCATGTGTTTTAGCTCTGACGAAAACGGGAATGTGCGCAGCACATCGTGATCGGCGCGTTCGTCAACGTACGATTTCCCGCTTTCGGCACGCGCCGCCGAAGCCTCATAGAAGCGCAGCATTGCACATTCACTCGGGTTTCCGATAAACTCTCCGTCTGCGCCGAGATCGGCGGTAGTATTGAGGCAGATGTTATGGACAAGATAATCCGACATTAGAGATTCGGTATCGCGATGGAGCGATGTGTCGTAGTATGCACCGACGGTCATGCGGTTTTCGGTAAGGGTGCCGGTCTTGTCGGAGCATATCACGTTGATACATCCGACGGTCTCTGAGGCGATCATCCGCTTTACGAGCGCATTCTCGCGTGAGAGATTGATAATGTTGATGGACAGCGATACGGCAACTATCGTAGGCAGCCCCTCAGGGACTGCAGCAACGATAAGAACGATGCTTGTGACGAATGCTTCTATGATCGTTTCAAGCTGTAATTCCCCATTAAGTGCAAAAGATATGAGCTCTGAGGCGAACACTATTGACGCAGCGATCACACCGAGCACGGTTATAATTTTTCCGACCCGTGCGAGCTTTTCCTGAAGAGGGGTCGAAGCGCGGCTGTCAGAGGTAAGCTCCTGCGCTATCCGTCCGAACTCGGTAGAATCTCCGACTGCGGTCACTGCAAGCGTGCAGTATCCATCGGTAATATAAGTCCCGCTGTAAAGCATATTCGACCGCTCAGCAAGCGGAACACTCTCGTCTCCGATCATCACATCGGCGTCCTTGTCCACCGGATGACTCTCTCCCGTAAGCGCCGACTCGTTGACCGACAACTCACAGCTCTGGATCAGCCTGCCGTCTGCGGGAATACGGTCACCCGTAGACAGCAGAAGAATATCGCCCACAACGATCTCGCCCTGGGACAGCATAACGGTCGCCCCGCCGCGTCGTGCGCGCACGACGGTATTGTCGCTGATCTTTGAGAGCGCCTCAAAAGCCTTGGCACTTCTCCCCTCCATCACAACCGATATTACTACCGACAGGAATATCGCAACGAACACTCCGATACATTCGAGAAAGTCCGCCTCGCCGCCCGTTACGGCGCGTATAATATTTACCGCAAGTGCAATAAGCCCTGCTGCAATGAGCATCAGTATCATCGGCTCGGTCGCAGCCTCAAATATCCGGCGGAAGAGCGACGGCGGTTTCC
>CAKSEM010000136.1 GCA_934446485.1 uncultured Eubacteriales bacterium
CCCTCAACCTCACTTCTCGTATGCATCAAGACAGCATCTGTCGGTATTCCGTCCGCGAGTCCTTGCTTTGAGTACGTGTATCCGCAGACCTCGCCGGCCGTACCGACATCGACATAACACTCTTCGCAAGTAGCAAATCCTCCGACAGATTTCACGTATCTGAAGCTGTACATCTGCGAGAGATCATCAAACCATGTCATGTCTTCAACCATATCGGTGATCCCGCGGTTGTCGAGGTATTCTGCGGCGAGAAACCGGGCATCGGCAAAAAACTCTTTGAAAGTTCCTACTTATCAGGTGGTAGCTATATACAAAAAACGTGCCGCCGCAAATCGCGGCAGCACGTCTTTTTGTCACAAATTTACTGTTCAGTGTCCTGATCGTCATCCGGACTGTCTGTACCTACACCGTCATCCGACGGCTTTTCAGGTCCCGGAACTACATCGCCGAAAAGTCCGGGGAACGGCGGAAGTCCCGTATGGTGCGGCGGCTGATTACGCCCGTTCTTCGCTTCGTTAGCAGCGCGTTCCGCATCCCGGCGCTCTTCCTCCTGTTTAATTCTTTCTGCACGCGCGCGATTCTCTTCTTCGCTGCGGCGGCGCTTTTCGGCGACCATCGCCTCAAGCTCCTCTACCGTTGCATCGCCTTCCATAGCACGCTCAAACTGTGCCTGCTCCATTACCTCGTTCTTCACAAGAAATTCTGCAACAAAGTTGAGCTTATCTATGTTTGCACGGAGAATATCTTCACTCTTCACATAGGCCTCATCGATGATCCGTTTAATCTCGGCGTCGATCTTAGCCGCCGTCTCCTCGGAATAATTTTTGGTATTATTGAAGTCGCGTCCGAGGAAGACTTCATCATCCGAGTGCTCCGAGCCGTAAAGTATCGGTCCGAGCGCGTCGCTCATTCCGTACTTCATGACCATATTTTTGGCAATTGCCGTTGCTCGCTCAATATCGTTGGACGCTCCGCCCGAAATATCGTCGAAAACGATCTTCTCAGCGACCCTGCCTCCGAGCAGTTCGCAGATCTTATCCTTGAGCCCGTTCTTATACACACTGTACTTATCCTCAAGCGGAGACGTAAGCGTATAGCCGAGTGCTCTGCCGCTCGGAATGATCGATATCTGACGCACAGGATCGAGTGACGGAAGTGTATATGAAATTATCGCGTGTCCCGCTTCATGAAATGCTGTCTTGCGTTTCTCCTCGGGATTCATACGGCTGTTCTTCTTAGGCATACCGACGATAACCTTGGTCGATGCCTCCTCTATGTCGTTCATACCGATGAGAGACTTCCCCTTGCGTGCCGCAAGCAGCGCAGCCTCGTTAAGAAGGTTTGCAAGGTCAGCCCCCGTAAAGCCTACCGTCGTCTGTGCGATCTTTGCAAGATCGACATCAGCCTCAAACGGTTTATTCTTCGAGTGAACCTTCAATATCTCTTCTCTGCCCTTGAGATCGGGGTAGTTTACGGTTATCTGGCGGTCGAATCTGCCGGGACGAAGAAGTGCCGGATCAAGTATGTCGGGACGGTTAGTTGCCGCCATAACGATAACGCCTTCATTCGTACCGAAGCCGTCCATCTCGACGAGCAGCTGGTTGAGGGTCTGCTCACGCTCGTCATGCCCGCCGCCGAGACCGGCACCGCGGTGCCGTCCGACTGCGTCTATCTCATCGATAAATATGATTGCAGCGGGGTTCTTCCTTGCCGTGTCAAACAGGTCACGCACGCGCGACGCACCTACACCGACGTACATTTCCACAAAATCCGAACCGGATATCGAATAGAACGGCACGCCAGCTTCTCCGGCGACAGCCTTTGCAAGGAGTGTCTTACCGGTTCCGGGAGGTCCCATAAGAAGGACTCCGTGCGGAATCTTTGCGCCGAGCTTTGTGAAGAACTTCGGATTACGCAAGAATTCAACGATCTCCTCAAGCTCAGCCTTTTCCTCATCCGCCCCTGCAACGTCACGGAATAGCACCTTAGGCATATCGGCATCCGCGAGCTTAGCTTTCGCTCGCCCGACCGAACTGATCTTTGACCCCTTACCGCCGACCGCCTGATTCATGGCGTAGAGCCATACAGCTACGAGTCCTACGAGAATCAGTATATACGGCACAAACGATACCCATACGGGGATCTCATGCGGTGCCGGATAATCATAGTTTTCAATAATACCGTTCTTGTGCTGCTCACGGATCAGATCCCCGAAATCCTCACGGAAGTAATCGAGACTGCGCAGCTTGTAGGTGACATACTTTTCAGTCTCCTTACCGCTGCTGTCCGTGTCTCGCAAAACGAGTTCTATATTATTGTTCTTGTCTACCTCAAAGCTCTTGACCTTTTCGGAGGTAAAGTATTCCTCAAGCTTACTGTAGGTCATGCTCTCTCCGGGAAGCTGGTTCCACAGAGCCGCCGTGTCAAACACTATTATAGCTATGAAAATGACATAGATAACGGCGTTTTTGAAGCTTTTTTTCATTAAAGTATGCCCATGCCTTTCTTAGGTCAGAGTCCGCCGAGCCCGTCGGCGTCGTATAAAAACCTCACATGCGTTCGGTTTTGTGCCGTCCGCTCAGGATCACTTCGTATATACAGACGGCTTCAGAACACCGATGTAAGGCAGCGCTCTGTACTGCTCATCATAGTCAAGTCCGTATCCAACGACAAATTCATCCGGTATTTCGTATCCTACATAGTCCGGATCAAAGTGAACGGTACGCCGCGACGGCTTATCGAGCAGTGTGCAGGTGCGTACCGAGTGTGCTCCGCCGAGTGTCAGATACTCGGCAAGATACGAGAGAGTCCTTCCGCTGTCAATAATGTCCTCAACGATAACGATATCCTTTTCGGACAGATCGCTTCTGTGAAGGTCAAGGAGAATATTGATCCTCCCGCTCGACGTTGTTCCTGAGCCGTAGGACGACACTTTCATGAAGTCTATCTCCAGCGGCGTGCGGATCTTCTTCATGAGATCGCCCATGAATACTACGCTTCCTTTAAGTATGCCCAAAAGAAGCAGCCCTCTTCCGCTGTCGGCGTAATCTCTGTCAATTTCAGATGCAATACGGTCCACAGCCGTCATGATTTCATCTTCACCGACGAGTATTCGTTCTATATCACAGCTCAAATCAGAGCAATTCGGTCTCATTCCGCATCCTCCCGATAAATGTAAATGTCAAGGCGGCGCTCTCCCTCGGACGGTGCAATTCCGTCTCGCAAAGGAAATCCCGGCACCCAAACGATGCCGAAGTCATCCGCAAAAACGGGCATAGCATTGCGTTCTGCGCACGGTATATGACGTGAGGACATAATTTTCTTCACGCTGCGCGACATTCCGCCGAAGCGCAGCTTATCTCCGGGCCTTCTCGTTCTAAGCATTAGCCTACCTTTTATTTTATCAAAACTGACAGATTCGTTTATAGATAAATTGTAAATATTTTCACCATATTGCAGCACGGCACCGGGCATCTCCGCAGATTTTTCTCCGATAACCGTAACTACAAGAGTGCGACCGAAGACCACAGTATCTCCGCATGCTCCGAGAGGATATTCCCCGCAAAACGTCGGCTCGGCAACACTGCTCTGCCCTGCAAAGCGCGCCCGTCCACTCTCAACCGAGAATACGAGCCGCCCCGGTACGCTCAGAGAAAAATCCCCGCCGCGCCTCAAAAGCTCCGAAATACTCCGTATATGAACCGCTTCAAGGGCACATATGTCCGTCCCCGATGCCTTGCACCACATACGTCTCAGCACACGCGCACGAATCGCGGGTTCAAGCAGCCTCAGCTCCGATGCATTCGCCGAACCGTCACGGTCCGTAGAAAATTTTTCGACTTCGGAATCGATAAAGTCGGCGTCTTCCCTGAGTGACACCGACATTCTGAGCGCTGCACTCTCCACCGTCGGCGACACCGCGCGCAGCTCCGGCACTATCCTCTGTCTGATGCGATTGCGCGTATAATCGGTCTCGGCATTTGTGCTGTCGAATACAAACGGTATACCGTCCGTTCGGCAAATGCCGCGCACCTCTTCTCCCGAAAATGTGAGAAGCGGGCGGATGTACTTCCCGTCTCGGATCGGCGGTATACCGCACATACCGCGCAAGCCCGAACCTCGCATAAGATTAAAAAGCACGGTCTCGAGATTGTCGTCGGCATTGTGCGCAGTTGCAACGAGTGTCTTTGGTTTTGAATTTCTGCAAATGTCGTCAAAAAAACTGTATCTCTCTCGTCTGGCGACCTCTTCAATGCTTCCGCCGGTGATTGCAAGTGCCGGTACGTCACGCCGACGCACGTACAGCCTCACACCGAGCCGCTCTGCGGTCTCGCGGCAAAAATTCTCGTCGCGCTCCGCCTCAGCTCCGCGGATCATGTGATTCAGATGAGC
>CAKSEM010000137.1 GCA_934446485.1 uncultured Eubacteriales bacterium
AGACAAGACCCAATCAAATTTAAGGAGGACACAATATGTCAAAGCTAATGAAGGCGATGATAGCGATGCTGCTTACGGCGGCGATGCTTTTGGGCGCTTCACAGTCTATTCTCGCGACGATCCCGACAGAAGAACAGATAACAGAACTCGAAGACGAGCCTGACGCCGGGGAGGGCAGCAGTACCCCCGACGAGGGCGACGCGCAGTATCACGAGGAGCCGTACATACTCGGCGAGGACACCTCGCTGCGCGAAGCAGATGAGAAACATTTCCGCCTGAGCAACGGCTCGTACATAGCCGTCATGTACGCCGAGCCGGTACACTACCATGACGGCGACGAATGGGCAGATATAGATAACACGCTGACCCGTGACGGAGAAGGGTACAGCAACAGAGCAAATTCATTTGACGTGACGTTCAGTGCCGACGGAGAGTCGGACGAATTCTACACGCTGACCTCGGACGGACACCGCCTGAAGCTCAGCGCAGCCCGGGATAGAGAGCCGGGAGGAGAAATAACACCGGTAACGCCGCCTGTGGAGGAGCTTTCCGCAGGCGATAATGATAATACAGATAACGAAGAGAATATTGCCGGAGGCGCCCCCGATATGGTGGCTCCGGGATCACCCGTTCACGAAGGTACTTCATCGGAAGAGACTGCAGTTGCCGATGAGGCAGAGAACGGAATAGATACGCAGATCGATACTGCCGCATCGGAAGAGCCGGCAGCCGGCACCGCGGCAGAGAGTGAAGATGCTGCAGTGTCCGCTGAAGCGGTCACCGAAAGCGCATCTGCCGATGCGGAGCGTACTGTGCGTACCGTGTCGGTTCAGGGTGAGGTCGAGTCTGCGGGCGAAGCTGAAGAGGCAAATGCCGCAGACACATACGACGTGCGGAGCGCAGCTGAGGCGGTCGCACGCCTGACAGAAGATAACCCGGACGCTACAGACGAAGAGATACAGGACGCGATCGACGCGCAGAACGAAGTGAACGCGGCACAGCGCGAAGCCGTCATGCGCCCGAGAAATGTCATGTCCTCGATCAGCTACGAGGACGGTATCGACGGAGCCGATATCGAATATGTGGTGACGTCGGGTGCGATCAAAGAGAACATCATACTGGATTCAAAGAACGCACCGAACGAGTACCGTTTCCGGCTTGAGTGCGATCTCACACCGGTACTGTCTGACGACGGCAGCATCAGCTTTACGGACGGCGGCTCGGCAGTGTTCACGATGCCCGCGCCGTATATGTTTGACGCAAACGGCGAGATGTCGGAGGACGTTTCGTACTCTCTCGCGGAAGAGGACGGAGCATATACCGTGACCGTTACGGCAGATGCCGACTGGCTTGCGGACATTGAGCGTGCGTACCCCGTCACGGTCGATCCGACTGTGACTACCGAGAATCCGCAGACCGCTATCACGGCTCAGTACACATATGAGGGCAATTACTCGGTTCGCAATGACGGTGCTCCGTTCTGGTTTGCCGGGCGCTACAGCGGCGGAGCCAACTACTACTCATATCTCAAGGTCAACACTCTGCCGGAGATACCGTACAACTGTAAGTTTACGCAGGCGCATATGTATGTGGAGCTCGCACCCGGGGACTTCATCGCTCACGGAGCTACATCGTTCCATATGCTGGTCAGGGGAGCGGTAAGCGGCGACTGGAGAAATGAGTTCAACGGAACCGGTGCGGAGAATAACAATGAGTACCTTGATGCGGTGCTCATTTCGGCATCGTGCGAGGGAAAGTATACCGGCTTTGACGTAACGAACAAAGCGCGTGACTGGTACAATGACGCAGCGTCAAATAACGGACTCGTGTTCACATCGCAGCTGAACGGCGCACCGATGACGGATTCGGCGTATGCGAGCGCAGCATTCGTCGGATGTCAGAAAAACGCGACATCGACCAACGGAATGCCGTATTTTGCGCTCACGTACCGCAACTTCATGGGCATTGAGGACTACTACACCTACCGCAGCGTGGGTGCCGGCAGGGCGGGCAGCGGATATATCGGAGACTACACGGGCTATCTCACTATGTCGCGCACGCTCGTGTCGGGTGACGGCTGCGACATAAGCTACGTGTTCAATACGCCGTATGCGGATAAGGTCTTTACGGCTAATAACGTGTTTAATACCGTAGATTACAGCAACATGAAGTCCGCCCGCGGTTGGAGACTGAACCTCCAGCAGAGCATAGTAAAAAAGGAAATGGAGTGGTTCGGAGAGGACAGCAATGTTTATCTCATCTACTCCGATGCGGACGGAACGGAGCATTACTTCCATGAGAGCGGCGCCGATACATACAAGGATGAGGACGGACTCGGACTCACAATAACGAAGGACAGCTCCACGAAGTATACGCTGAAGGACGACCTCGGAAACCGGAAGATATTCATAAACGGCTTCCTCTCGCAGATGATCGACCGGAACGGGAACAAGACCGTACTCCTGTACAATACCGAGAGCTATTCGTCGAGCGGGACGGGATGGCATCCGACATCGAACGGACAGCTGAGAAAGGTCATCTACATACCCGACGGGAAATCAGCCATTACGGTTGCGACCCTGACATATGACGCATCAACGAAGTATCTTGCCTCGATCACCGACCGGTACGGACGGACGACGACATTCGATCTGAGCGACGAATTCCTCATCGGGATAAACGATCCAGACGGCGAGGGCTCGAGATACAGGTACACGTCGGGACTCTTCCGTATGAGGTATGCGTTCGACAGTGAGAGCGATTACGGAATCGAATTCAAGTACGGCGGAAACGGAAACAACATAGTCGAGTATTACGATTTCACCGCGGCATCGCTCGACAGCAGCAAGACCATGCACAAGCGCTTCATGGCGTCGTATGCCTCGTCGTCGTCGAAGTTCCGCGATCTCGGACGCGACCGCGATTCGTTTACTGCGGATGACATCCTGACGCGGAATGTGTTCGATACATACGGGCGAACCGTAACGTCGTCGAACGAGGATCTGTCGGGTAATCTGCTCGGCATATCCGGCGCCGGGTACAAGAGCAACTCTGACGTTCAGAAGACGAACAACAGGATAACTAAGACCGGAGCCAGCGGAGCCCTCGGGCAGAATCTTCTGACGAATCCGAGCTTTGACTCCCTGATGAGCGGCTGGACTCTCAACCATAAATCAGATGACTCCGGTGAGACGTACGGCGCATGGGCGCAGTCCTCGATCACCCGCACGGGCGGGCGGGCGTGTCTCATACGGAGCAGCGTCTCGGACGGCTGGATGAACATACATCAGTCTCTGACCCTCCCCGGGCCCGGCTCATATACCTTCTCGGCTTATGTAAATGTCAGATATCTGAGCAGCTCATCGGGCGGCGGCGTAAAGCTTGTACTCCTGACGGGCAGCAGTACCAATCTTGCGTCAAGCCGCAAGATCACGACGACTACGTACGAGGATATAGAGGACGGATGGGTGCGCCTCTCCTGCACGTACAACGCGACCGGAAGCTCGGCGATGGATGTTACGGCGGCGGTCAGCTTCACCGAAGCTACCGGTACGGCATACGTAGACGACCTGCAGCTCGAGCGAAACAGCGTCGCCTCACCGTACAACCTGCTCGTGAACGGTTCGTTCGGCATGGGTATGAAAAAGTGGACGGACTATTCAAGGGTACAGATCGTGAATACGGTTCAGCATGACGGTACCTCCGGCAATGTTCTGAAGGTCACGGGAGGGCCGACGTATGAATCCTTCGCGGCACAGAGCTTCTCCGTGAACCTCCCGGGAAGCGAGACGTACATACTCTCCGGCTGGGGAAAGGCGAACTCCATGCCGAACGTCGGCTCATCTGAGGCATCGTTCCAGCTGACGGCAAAGATCAACTATACCGACGGGACGTCCGAATATGCAACTACGCCTTTCTCGTACCTCGTATTCGGCGAATGGCAGTATCTGTGTACACCGGTCGTTCCGAAGAAGCCGAAGCTGACCGTCGAAGAGATAACCGTCACGTGCTCGTACAAGGAGAATGTGAACTATGCGTACTTCGACGACATATCGCTGATCCGGGAAGCCGCACAGGCATATACGTACAACAGCGACGGAAAGATAACGGCGGTCAACAAGACGAACAGCGACGAGCTCTCGAATGTTTATTCGGGCGCAGACCTCATCTCAACGTCCGGCGGAGCGTCGGGACAGTTCGACTACACGTACGACTCGGCTCATAACGTAAAGACCGCGAAGAACGGCAACGTCACGCTGAGCATCGACTACGACGCAGCGGGCAACGCCGTTAAGACCAAGCTAACGGGGACGGGTACGTCGCTCTATATGGAGTCGCAGGCGACGTACACCTCCGACGGAATGAAGATAGCGAGTGTTACCGACAACC
>CAKSEM010000138.1 GCA_934446485.1 uncultured Eubacteriales bacterium
CCGTCCTGGGGCGCGGCGCGGCCTTCGCGCCGTGGGGCGAAACCGTGGTCGACGGCGTGCGTGTGCGCAGCTTCACCCACTACCCGCTCCAACCCTTCCACCACGCGCTCGCCCGGGCCGGGCTCGCCGGCGCGGCGGCCGCTTCGGACGGCGGCGAGCGCAGCGACTCGACGAGGCTCACGAGCTCGCGCCGCGTCAGCGCGCCAGCGCGCTGACGCGGGGGCTCCGTGCGCCGACTGACGCTCCTGCCGTAACCGATATTACGCCCATAAGCCTCACGCTTGGCTGTGACACCGACGTCAGTCCGCACGGAGCTCTCCGCAGCACGGCGACGCTGCGCGTCACCGTGCGCGGCGCGGTACCGGTCGGGTTTACCTCTCGCTGCATCCGCCACGTGACTCCCATCATCTCTGTGCACAGTCCCGGAAAAGTCGGGGCTCCTCGCGGGACGCAGCCGCCGTTCATTTTTGCCGTCTCTCATCCAACGCGAACCCTCCTTTATCTAAACGAACTGTATTCAAACGCGCACCGGCATCATCTCAACCCCGGAATCGCCAGAGCCGAGAAAATCGCCGTTGCGACGCAAAACACGTATACTATCCGACGCTCGGACCACCCGCACTTTTCAAAATGGTGATGTATCGGAGCCATTTTGAAAAGACGTTTTCCGTGCGTAAGCTTGAAATATATGACCTGAAGCATAACGGACGCAGTCTCAATTATATACACAAGGCCGCAGATCACAACGATCAGCGGATTCTTCAGCATAAAACCTCCGCCGACGACAAGACCGCCGAGAAATATTGAACCTGTGTCTCCCATAAATACGCGAGCAGGATTAAAATTATACACAAGGAATCCCGCGCACGAGCCGATAAGTATCGCTCCGAGCGACAGAGTTCCGCCGTCGGGCTCCGCACCGCCGACAATGAACGAGGCAACAGTAAAGAACACTCCGACGATAAGTGTAACTCCCGAAGCGAGTCCGTCGATACCGTCAGTCAAATTGACGCTGTTCATCATGCCGCATATGAGCAGCAAAGCGATAATATAGTAGCCTATGCCGAGTTCAATATCGACACCGAAATACGGAATGTACAGCCTGGTCTCGGCACCGCAAACAAGTGCCATGCCGAAGACATAGAGCGCTGCGGCAAGCAGCTGAAGCAAAAACTTCTGAGAAGGAGTAAGCCCTTCATTCTGCCTATGGCGCAGCTTTGCCGCATCGTCGATACAGCCTATGAGCCCCCCCGCCGATCCGAGCGCCAGCGTAAATATGAAAGGCAGAGCGCTCACGGCTCCGTCAGCGATCCAAATGTATACGGCACAGCCTGCACCTACCGCCAATGACGCTGCAATGAAGGCAATGCCGCCCATAGTGGGCGTGCCTTCCTTGTTTTTGTGCCAGCGCGGACCTATATCAAGAATACGCTGTCCCATCTTATGGCTTCGAAGCACCGGTATCAGGCGGCGTGATATAATGACCGTCAGAACGAACGTCAGAATGAGCGCCGATGCAAATAAAATTCTGTAATTCATCTTTCGCTATATGTGCCTTTCAGTTGCAATTGCCGAGGTTACGGCAGAATTATAGATTCATCACTTGTGATTAGTCCGCGGCCTCTGTATCCGCCGTTTCAAACATTCGATAACGCGCTCCGCGTGTATTGCGCGGCTCGCCTTCACAAGGAGGATATCCCCCGGCTCTATGACGTTCATTATCATATCCGCCATCGTCTGCGGATCCCGTGTATCAAGACATACAAAAACGTTCTCCGCACGCACGCCTTTCTTTATAGCGGCTTCAGCTACTATGTCGCTCATCATACCGTAGCAAAACAGCTTTGCAACCTTGCAGGTCGCGGCGTACTGCCCGAGCTGATCATGCATAAGGCGCGAATACTCTCCGAGCTCGAGCATATCGCCGAGCAGTGCTATCGGACGCAGCTTCTGCCGCTTTGCAACCGATGAGAGCACATCGAGCGCTGCGTGCATCGACTCAGGGCTCGCATTGTAGCAGTCATCGATGACTGTAAGCTCGCCGATGTTGTATATGCGCTGACGCATCTCCGAGCTGACAAAGCTGAGCAGCCCGCGGCGGATCAGCTCGTCGGACATTCCGAGGATCGATCCGACCGCATAGGCTGTGAGTGCATTGTAAACATTATGCCGACCGAGCAGAGGTATCTCAATATTCGTAACCGCGCGATTGTCGTATATCATGTCGAATGTGATCCGATCAGAGCCGTTCCTGATATTAAGCGCACGGTAATCGCCGTTCCTGTTGTATATACTCATCATGCGGACACGCGGCATAAGCTCCGGCACACGTTCATAGAGGAGCGGCTCGTCGGCGTTTATGAGGAGTATCCCGTCTTCACGTAGTCCCGCACATATTTCAAGCTTTGCGCGGCAGATATTCTCACGTGTGCCGAGCGTCGCAAGGTGCGACGTGCCTATGTTGGTGACGACTGCAATGTCGGGTTTCACGATGCGAGACATATACTCGATCTCTCCGAGCGCGCTCATTCCGAGTTCAATTACCGAAACCTCATCATCCGGCGCAAGTTCAAGCAGAGTGAGCGGAAGTCCGAGCTCATTGTTGAGATTTCCCTGCGTCTTATGCGTCTTAAACTTCATTGACGCTACCGATGCAACGAGCTCCTTCGTTGTCGTTTTTCCGACTGAGCCTGTAACAGCTATAAATTTGGCATCAGAAAGATCGCGGTACCAACCCGCAAAGCGACCGAGCGCTTTTACGACATCATCGACTACAACCGCGCAGAACGGCTTGCCGCAGCTCTTTGCGCTGTCAGGAACGGCGGATGTCAATGCACACACAGCACCGAGCGAGATCGCCTCGCCGATAAAATCGGCACCGTCGTGGCGCTCTCCCTTGATCGCACAGAACATCCCTCCGGGGAGTGCCTCCGACGACGAAGTTGTAACGGACGTCACCTCACATGATCCGTCCGCGCCAGAAAACACCTCCAGTCTCCCCCCGACTATCTCGCATATCTCGGAAATTTTAGGTGTCCGTATCTTCAGATGTATGCTCATTTTCGCAAAACCAACCTTTCTCAGTCTTCCTATATGTATGTTCCTTAATTTTCATGTTTTCTGCGAGATTTCACGGCAGCTCTCACAAGCTCAGTCTCATCAAACGGATGGCGCCCGTCAGATGTGATCTCGTACTTTTCGTGCCCTTTGCCCGCAAGGATCAAGACATCTCCAGGACGCGCTTCGGATACCGCAAACTCTATTGCCGCTGCACGGTTCGCTATAATCATATGAGGCGCTGCACGGTCAAAACCCGACATGATCTCACGGATGATAGCCTCCGGTTCTTCGCTGCGGCAGTTATCGCTCGTTATGACCGTAAAATCTGCCATATCCGACGCTATCTTCCCCATGATACTGCGCTTGGAGCGATCACGGTTTCCGCCGCAGCCGAAAAGAAGCACAATGCGTGAATTTTCGGGAACAATCGCTCTCACGGTACTGAGCAGGCAGCGTAGTGCCTCCGGAGTGTGCGCATAATCGACAAATACCGAAAACGGAACATTCTCTCCGTCAAGCGACACGCGTTCAAGCCTTCCCGAGACGCCTCTCAGCACAGCAATACCTTCGCGCACCGCCTCCGGCGTTGCACCCGCCGCCATAGCGGCAGTCCCCGCCATCATGGTGTTGTATACAGTAAAGCTGCCCGGTATAGGGGATGACATTCTGAATACGGCATTATCCGAGAAGTAAATATACGATGTTCCGTCCAAACTCTCCTCACGGCGCAACGCCGTAACGTCCGCTGTGAGAAATGCTCCCGAATCAGGATCAGCAGAGCACGTAATTACACGATGCCCTTTTTCGGCATATGACGAAAGCGCAGAAATGTATGCGTCGTCCGCATTTATAACGAGCGTGCCCGCCATATCGGCAAGGCGCGCCTTCGCAGCAAAATAGCTGTCCATTGTGCCGTGATAGTCGAGATGCTCCTCTGACAGGTTTGTGAATACCGCAACGTCCGGCACTGCATAATCGACCTTGTGCTGCGACAGTGCGTGCGACGACGCTTCAAATATGAGCACGCTCACACCCGCCTGACGCATCGCATAAACAGCACCGTAAAGATACTCCGGGTCGGGAGTAGTCATGGCACCCACTGCATCGGAAACCGAGGAGCCTCCCCAAAGTGGGATTTCACGCCCGCACGCCTCAGCACGTACCGTAGTTATTATACCGACGCGCTCACCGGATGTCTCAAATATGCTCTTCAGCATGAATGTAACCGACGTCTTTCCGTTCGTTCCGGTAACGGCGATAACGCGCATCCCGCGGGACGGATGTTCATACCACGCATCCCATATAGCCGCCTCCGCCGCCCTTGTG
>CAKSEM010000139.1 GCA_934446485.1 uncultured Eubacteriales bacterium
CTGCAGTGTTTTACAAGACCACACTACAAATACATCCGCTTCGGTAATCTGCTGATGGTCTGTCTTATCAGCATTTTCGTTAAAATATCCTGCTACATGTTTCTTGCATAAGTTGATAAACTTCTCGTTTCCCACTGCTTAGTCCTCCTCGTAAAGAATAGTTAATCCATATGCTACCGCTGCCTCATGCTCAAGGCGGCAGCCTCTTGTCTGTTCCCACCCTTTACAGAAATACACTGCGTGGCACAGCGACATTTTTTCTAAAGACTTTGCCAGGAAACACAGAGGAATCTGTACTACTCCACGTTCTTTCATCTTGTCACTGCTGTACCATTCATCTGTAAACAGAGTATTGACGACCTCATACCCCTTGTCTTTTAACACTTCGATTGCTTTTTCTCTTGTTGTTTTAATCTCTTCTTCCGATTTTCCAGCCATCGGCTGAGATAACATTGCTTTCATCATGGTTGTTCCTCCTAATAGTTCTCGCCTGTGATCAGTTTATATTCTCCCGCTGTGATCCAGCGGCCAACAGCGGCACGTATACGTTTCTTGTTCCACATCTTATGATCGTAGTAATACTTTACTTTCTCGTAATTCTCACTCATGCCTGTTCCTCCATCATCAGCAGATAGTCGATATCTGCCCGGTTCTGCTCTACTTTATCCTCGATCCGCTCCTTACACATTTCAAAAGTAATGATGGTGCCGCGGACCTCTTCAGCCTCGGCCGGTGTATCGTCTTCCTCGGAAGCTTCCGGATACTTCACTTTGATAAGGGCATTAGTATCTCGCGTAACCATGCTTCCAATTTGCGTGTATCCTGTCAACTTCTGTGTGAAGGACTCTCCGATCACCCTCATCGTGGCCGCATTCTCCGCAGTGAACTTTTCATAAATGCTGTCCAGAGAATCTTCCGTCACTACCTTGATCTGTACCTTCTCACCCAGCTCTGCCACACCATTGATTGCAAGCGTATACTCGGTTCCATCTAAAAGTCTAAGTTTTTCCATGGTCTTCTCCTTTCTTTTATCCTCATTATACTGATCCCGCCACCGGTATTCTCCCCAGACCGAGAACCATCTCCCCGGCCCCGGGAAAATGGTACGGTAATAATAATTTGAGTAATGGTTCTGTCCTTGCCAATTTCTCACCGATGGAGAGCAATGAAGCAAATTTTTGCAAAGGATACGATTACGATAATGGACGATTTATCTTTAATTTCAGGGGCGCAGTGTCTGAAATATCTGACTATGTTTTTTCAGACGGACACCAAGGAATCATTGCAAAATTGTCCGAACTTGCCCTAAAATCGGAAGTGCTGACTTTCCGTGGTATTTTTGCAGGAAACTTGAATGACGCGGCTTCCCATAATATTCCGGCTGGAATCTATCAAATTCAGGGCAAAGATACCATATCAAATGGTCCAGACGACGCACAATGGTGTCTGTTTATTCAGTTCCCAGATGACTATCGTAGTCAGCTAATTTGTTGTGGTGGAAACATTGGAGTTGTTACAAGGCGATACATTGGATCACCGCAAGTCTGGTCATCATGGACTTAAATTATGATTTTGCCGCAAGATATATGGGCGTTGCCCACTGGCTATTAGTCTTATAATTTACGATCACCCCTGACGGACCGGCGCTAATATACAATCCATATGTATTATCTTTGGATCCAATCGTAGCAAGAACTCCGCCGTTTTCCTTGCGGATGTTGATGGTTGCGCCAAGACCTTCCAAATCCGACTTTGAAGCAGATACCTGTCCAGTGTTCCATATCCCATTATTGCGATATGCTGAGTATATGTTTCCATTGGAATCAATAGCTAATAAAGCACCATCAGTCGAATCTCCTGTATTTATAAAAGCAAATCTTGAGTATGCCGGAATTAAAAAGGAATCACTAATCGAGATCGGGGCGTTTCCAATTACACCGAAGCAACTTCCTTTTGCAGGAAGATCAGAAAGGGAGTTGTAGATTACCTTATCTGTCAAGAAACGTTTACTCAAATTATTATTAACATCTGACATCAGACTGTACAGCAGCGCCGACGTCGGAACATTCGTTGTACTGTCTATGTTCGTGCTGCTCATAGCTGATTTCAGAAGATAATCAGCAAGCTTTGTGGTCAATGTATCATTCGTAACGAGCTTATTTACAATCCGGTCTGCGATTGCATCAAAGAGCTTCTGAGCCGTTGTCTTTGCTCCTTTTGCCACATCAAGTCCCTGCGTGTCCGTAATTGCTGCATCCGCAATATTTCCAGGCTCACCCTGCGGCCCGATCTGTCCGGTTGCTCCGCGCTCTCCGGTATCTCCCTTATCGCCCTTATCTCCTTTTGCATATCCGATAATTACATCCTTTAATGCCATACTGTACCTCCTTTACTTGCCATCGTCATACTGCCACAGGATTGCTCCGTCAGCTTCCCGATACTGTATCGGCGGGGCTGCATACAGAGCATCATCATACACACAATGGATCGCGCATCTGTCCTCCTGATCCGTATAGATCTGCAGAAGGCTTGATCCTGGGATACTCACCCCCGAGTCACCCTTCTCTCCTTTGTCACCCTTCGGTCCTTGAGTGCCTGTGTACTCTCCTGCATTCAGGCGCTTGATAAAATCATCTCTGGCGGCTCTCGCCTCTTCTGCTGCCGCTTCTGCGCTTCCCTTCTCGATGTTCGCCAGACGACAATATTCTTTTGCATTGTCACTGTTCTCGCCTACACGCGTACCGGTTCCACCGACGGCATAGCTCTTTGCCGCAGTTGCATAGTTCTTCGCCTGTTCAATATTCTCGTTGAATGTGGAGATCACCTCGTCGGTCTTCCGGGTCCTCTCCTCGTCGGCTGCAACGCGATCCTTTTCCGCCTGTTCCCGCTCCTGCTCTGCTTTTGCACGTCCCTGCTCCGCAGAATCTACCGAGTTAAGTTTCTGATCGATGTGTCTTTCTAACTCTTCGATTTCCGACAGTCCACCTGCGGATGGCTGAGAAGTCGTCCCTTCCACGTACACCGGCGCCTTGAACGACGCCCATTTCAAGGTTCCATTGTCATCATGGGCCCGCAGATTGATAAAGCATGTTCCGGGCTGTGCCGTCATTGTTGCCGATATGGTCCAGGTCAGAAGAATTTCATCGTCTCGGATCTCTTTTTCCAGGAACGAGGAGTCCGCAGATCCGTCCGGCAGTTCCGCATTCAAGCGGAACGACAGGTCTGCCAGATCCACACCGTCAATGGTGACTCTCTGCAGGCAAAAGGTCCTGCATGCTGCGTTGGTATCTCCCACCGCGGCGATGTACTGCTCTCTATTGGCAAATAGCAGCTCTTTATGTTTGATCAGTATCATGCGCTTCTCCTTTTACCAAAAAAGGCCGCTTACTCGGCGGCCCTGTGTACTACTTGTATTTTTCAGCTTTCTGCTGGAAATCGCTCTCCATTTCTTCCGTCATCAGTGCTGTCTGCTGATCCTGCTCTCGAGAATGATCCAGAATTTCTTTCACTGCCCTCGGTACTTTGACGCGGACCCCTCTTTTGATCACGTATACCTTGCCATTTAAGGCTACTACTACGTCATCTTTGTACCGATCGCTGTCCTTGAAAATCTCAATTTCAACCATATCAGTTGCACCGGTGCAACTCTCTGTGTTTTCTACAATCTCCGAAGCCTCTACTGTTGCTGTTTCTTTCTTTGCTGCCATATGTACCTCCTAATTTTCTACTCCATCAGAAAAGCTGGATCCCGTCTCGACACGCACCATAAACTGCTCCACAAGACGGACTGCTGTCTTGGTTGCCTTCCAGCCTGCCGTTCCACGCTGGTTTAACGGGTCCTCTGTTCCGCCGGATCCGAGCTGCTTCACGATGGTCTCCAGACCGCCGCCTTCGATGTTTGTGGTCCCATATGCATTTGCACCTAAAACCAGTGTTGCATATACATCCTGATTCGATGCTCCTGCTTTCGCAAAGATCTTCGCCTCGGTCGTTTCCACGAATCGGACATTAGCAATCTTTCCAATTTCGCCCTGGAACATTTTGTCTGAGGTTGTGTACTTGTTCCATTCTTTCCAGTCTGGGTCGTCCTGAATGTCGTATGCAATATCCGGATGGATAATCGCCACATATCCGCCATCGATCTTCGGTGCATTCTGCTTCTTGAGAAATCTGGCAGCGAGGCGAACCGCCTTAACGGTAAGTTTGTGTTCTGCAGTCAGCGTCGCACGGCTTGTAACCTGTCCCTCTGCGTACTGCACGCTTGTTCCGCCCATCAAAATCTCACGGGTTACGGTATCAAGTGTGGCTCCGGCCTGTGCCCCTAAGAGATCCAGTGCCTGCACAAGGTTATTATCGATAGCAGTGAGTAACAGCATGTCTGTT
>CAKSEM010000140.1 GCA_934446485.1 uncultured Eubacteriales bacterium
CTCCTGCGCGGAGTGCAGGACGGAACATATGACGTTCAGTTTATCGAGATCATGGCATGCCCGGGCGGATGCGTTAACGGCGGCGGTCAGCCGACTCAGCCGGCATCGGTCAGAAACAACGTTGATCTGAAGCGTCTGCGTGCAGAGGTTCTGTACACGGCAGACCGCAACCTCGATCTGCGTAAATCACATGAGAACTCGATTATAAAGAAGATTTATGAGGAGTTCCTCGGTGAGCCGAACAGCCACAAGGCACATGAGCTTCTTCACACTCACTATGTGAAGCGCAGGCTTTGACATTAATATCTAATCAAAAAGGATGTCGCAATTGCGGCATCCTTTTTGATTTCGAAGATCACCGGTAAAATCGATGATTTTGGCTTTGCGTCATATGCAAATCGGCGATCCCGCTTAAAGAACCGCCGATTGATATTTTCTATATGACCGATCCGAACGAATCACTCTTTTTTTACCCACGAAGACAGCGACAGCGCAGCTATCAGCGGATAAACCTCAAGTCGACCGAGCAGCATAGCTGCGGACAGCACAAGCTTTGATGCGGGCGAGTATGCCGCGTAGCTTGAAAACGGTCCGATTGCCTGGAATCCGGGACCGACATTGTTAAAGCATGAAATTGCGGCCGTCAGATTGGCTTCGAGCCCGAACGGCTCATAGCTTATCAAGAGAAATACGCCGGCTAAAATGAACATATACATGGCAAAGTAGCCGCTCACGCTCTTCTGAGTCGCCTCGTCTATGCTCTTTCCCTCAAATTGCACCGCGCTTACCGAACGCGGATGTGTCATCTTGCGAACGCTGTTTTTGATCGATCTGAACAGCAGCAGCACTCGCGATATTTTGAGCCCTCCTGCCGTGGAGCCTGCGCAGCCGCCGACGAAGAGCAGAAGGAATATTATTCCCTTAGACAGTCCCGGCCACAGATCAAAGTTGGATGTGGAGTATCCGGTCGTTGTGATGATGGAGGCGACCTGAAAGACCGAGTGGCGCAGCGCTTCAGAGAACGTGTGGTATAGCCCGCGGATGTTCAGAGTTATCGCCGTAACCGAGACAAGAACGATCCCGATGTATGCCCGCAGCTCTTCACTTTTGAAGACAGAGCGGAAACGGCGTATCAGCAGCAGATAATAGAGATTGAAGTTTACTCCGAAAATGAGCATGAAGATAGCTATTACCCACTGGCAGTACGGGCTGTAGCGGGCGAGACAGTCTCCGTGGATCCCGAAGCCTCCTGTGCCTGCGGTGCCGAACGAGTGCACAAAACTGTCGAACGGTGACATCCCTCCGCAGATGAGCATGGTCGCTTCAATGAGCGTGAGGACTATATAAATAACGTAAAGTATCTTTGCGGTGTCGCGAACCTTCGGGACGAGCTTTCCGACTATCGGTCCCGGCATCTCGGCACGCATTATGTGCATCGTCCGACCGTTTGAGGTCGGCAGGATCGCCATTATGAGGACGATAATGCCCATTCCGCCGATCCAGTGCGTAAAGCTGCGCCAGAAGAGCATGCCGTGGCTCATCCGTTCGACATCCGTGAGGATGGATGCGCCCGTCGTCGTGAATCCGCTGACGGTTTCAAAGAAAGCATCAATATACGACGGTATCTCACGGCTCAGGTAGAACGGGAGTGCGCCGAAGAGAGAAAGCATGATCCACGCGAGAGTAACGATCATGAAGCCTTCCCTTGCAAATATTACCTGATTCTTTACTCGGCATATGAGCTGCAGCGCAATGCCGACCGAAAGTGACAGAAGTATCGTTGTGAGAAACGGGATCAGCGCGTGATACTCGCGGTATATCAGAGATACTTCAAGCGGCAGCAGCATGAGCCCTGCCTCGAGCGTGAGAATCTGCCCGAGCATACATAATATCATTCTGCGATTCATTACTCAGAGACCGGTCCTTTCAAAGCTGCTCTTATTCAGGAGTCAAGTATTTCGGATAGATCGTGCAGGTACCGATGCGCCGATATGACGACGACGCGGTCGCCGGCACTGACGGTATCGTCACCGTTCGGGATGATCGAACGGCGATCGTGTATGATTCCGGCGATCAGTATTCCAGGCTTGAAGTTGAGATCCTTGAGCGGTATTCCGATGAGCGGAGAACCTGCGCTTACATTGAATTCGAGTGCTTCGGCGCGTCCGTCCATCAGCTTATAGAGCGTCTCGACATTGCTGCCGACCGAGTTCTGTATTGCGCGCGCATATCGCACGAGCACATCCGCCGTGATCTTTTTCGGCGAAACGATACAGTCGAGACCGAGTTTTTCAGCCATAGACGAGAGCTGATCGCTGTTAACCTTGGCTATTACCTTAGGTACCCCGCCTTGGGTCGATGCGAATATCGAGATCAGGATATTTTCCTCGTCTATACCGGTGAGCGAAACGAAAGCATCCATCGAATGGAGTCCTTCTTCAAGGAGCAGTTCCTGATTTGTCCCGTCTCCGTGGATTATCTCTGCCTTCGGAAGGTCGCGCCCGATCTCGTCGCACACGGATTCGTTTTGCTCGATGATCTTTACGGAGTTCCCGGTCGATGTCAGCATCCGTGCCAGATAATATGCCGTGCGGCTGCCGCCGAGTATCATAATGTTGCGCGCCTGCTTTTGGAGAAGCCCCATCTCGCGCAGCGTCTTCTGTATTTCGATGTGTGTTGCGGTGAGCCCTATCTTGTCACCCGAGCGCAGCACGAAGTTTCCGTCGGGTATATATATGTTGTCGTCGCGCTGTACCGCACAAACGAGAAACTTTGACTTGTACTTTGTGCGCAGGTCTGAGAGCTTCATGCCGTCAAGATGTGATGCGGGCTTCAGTACAAGCTCGATCATCTCAAAATTGCGCTGTGAGAATGTCTCAACCTTTACGGCAGAGGGCAGCTTCAGTATGTTGAATAGCTCGTGAGCTGCGAGCAGCTCGGGATTTATTGACATAGACAGACCGAGCTGTTGGCGCATGAACGCAAGACTCTTATCATTATATTCCGGTGTGCGTATCCGCGCGATGCGGTGCGCGGCTCCCATCCTGCCGGCGATAAAACAGCTGAGCATATTCAGCTCATCCGACCCCGTGACAGCGATGAACAGATCGGCTTTGTGCGCGCCTGCCTCGGTCAGCACCTCGCAGTCGGCACCGCCGCCGCAAACGCCCATAGCATCGTATACATCCGTGACTGACGCCAAGACCCCCTGATCGCGGTCGATGGCGACGACCTCATGCCCTTCGGAAACGAGATTCGATATCAGCACCGACCCGATCTTTCCGCATCCGACAACTACAATTTTCATAACTGCAACTGATCCCTTTCCTGACAGATCATAACTATTAATCATTATCGTGATAGAGTATAGCACAACCGCGTCCCGTTTTCAATAGGTTTACAAAAAAATCCATCGCGGCGCCGAAACGAGACACATTCGCTTGCAAAAAATGACGACATTTGTGTGAAAGCTACTTGAAAAAAGCGGACAAATGGATTATAATATATCTGTTATTTTCAGTTCGCAATATTTTGGCTCGGAAACGCGTACACACCGTTCCGCGCCGCCCGTAAAGCTGTCTTTGAAAAACTCAAACAAGGCGGCTTATTTTAATGATTAACCGTCGGAATGGAGCTGTTTATGTTCAGGATCGGATTTGACAACGAGAAGTACCTCGAGATGCAGTCGGAGCATATCTTAGAGAGGATCGGCAACTTCGGAGGCAAGCTGTACCTCGAGTTCGGAGGTAAGCTGTTCGACGATTTTCACGCATCGCGAGTCCTGCCGGGCTTTGCGCCGGAGAGCAAGATACGTATGCTTATGAAGCTGAAGGATCAGGCAGAAATAGTGATAGTCGTATCTGCGGAGGCGATCGAGCAGAACAAGATGCGCGCCGATCTCGGCATAACCTACGATATGGATGCGATACGTCTGATCGATGCCTTCACGGGCATCGGACTGTACGTCGGTTCGGTCGTAGTGACACACTACACCGCTCAGCCGTCCGCCGACGCATTTATCCGCAGACTTAATGCGCTCGGAGTCAAGGTATTCCGACACTATCCCATTGCAGGGTATCCGTCTAACACCAAGCTCATCGTGAGCGAGGACGGATACGGACGCAACGAATACATAGAGACGGAGCGTTCGCTCGTTGTGATCACGGCACCCGGACCGGGCAGCGGAAAGATGGCGACGTGCCTCTCGCAGCTCTATCACGACAGCAGACTCGGCATAAAGTCCGGATACGCTAAGTTCGAGACGTTCCCGATATGGAATCTTCCGCTCAACCATCCCGTAAA
>CAKSEM010000141.1 GCA_934446485.1 uncultured Eubacteriales bacterium
GACTCGCCGTCTGGCGAGACGGGTATATAAAAGGTATGAAACGTGAGCTTGCAAAGACTTACGATCCGTCGGATTTCGAGGATCGGATATATTCCTCGTGGGTGGAGGGCGGATATTTTACGCCGAACAGAGAGGGCTCAGAGCACTTCTCCATTGTGATTCCGCCGCCGAACATTACTGGGCAGCTTCACATGGGGCACGCGCTTGACAACACGCTTCAGGATATTCTCATCAGATATAAGCGGATGCGCGGTTACGATACGCTCTGGGTGCCCGGAACCGACCATGCTTCGATCGCCACCGAGGCGAAGATAGTCGAGGCAATGCGCAAGGAAGGCATAACTAAGGATGATATCGGACGTGACGCATTCCTTGATCGTGCGTGGGATTGGCGCAAGCGCTACGGCGGACGCATAATCGAACAGCTCAAGAAGCTCGGCTCCTCCTGCGACTGGACACGTGAGCGCTTTACGCTGGATGAGGGCTGCTCCGAGGCGGTCCGCGAGGTGTTCGTGCGCTTATACGAGAAGGGCCTCATATACCGCGGTCGCCGTATCATAAACTGGTGTCCGCACTGTCTCACGTCCATATCGGATGCCGAGGTCGAATATGAGGATCAGCCCGGACACTTCTGGCACATCAGATATCCTTTTGAGGATGGCTCCGGATACATTGAGCTTGCGACGACCCGCCCCGAGACGCTTCTCGGCGATACTGCTGTCGCCGTCAATCCCAAGGATGAACGGTATGCCGATGCCGTGGGCAAAAGTCTGATTCTGCCGCTCGTCGGGCGTGTGATCCCCGTTATTGCGGACGATTACGTTGAGATGGATTTCGGAACGGGTGCGGTCAAGATCACGCCGGCTCATGACCCGAACGACTTTGAGGTCGGTGTCAGACATTCGCTCCCGCTTATCAATGTTATGACCGACGACGCTAAGATCACCGATGATTACCCGAAGTATGCGGGAATGGACCGCTATGAGGCGCGGCGCGCCATCGTCGCCGATCTTGAAGCGGAGGGATATCTCGTTTCCATCGAGGATCACGCGCACAACGTAGGTACCTGCTACCGCTGCGGCACGACCGTCGAGCCGCGTGCATCGCTCCAGTGGTTTGTGAAGATGGAGCCGCTCGCCGGGCCCGCGATCGAGGCTGTTCGTTCCGGCGAGATACGCTTTGTGCCCGAGAGATTTGAGAAGAACTATTTCCATTGGATGGAGAATATACGTGACTGGTGCATATCCCGTCAGCTCTGGTGGGGACACAGGATCCCTGCGTATTATTGCGACGAATGCGGAGAGACCGTAGTCGCAAAGGATGAGCCGAAGGCGTGCCCGAAGTGCGGCGGACATCTGACTCAGGATCCCGACACGCTCGACACGTGGTTTTCGTCGGCGCTCTGGCCGTTTTCAACGCTCGGTTGGCCGGAGGATACGGATGATCTCCGCCGCTTCTTCCCGACGAACACGCTCGTTACGGGCTACGACATAATAACGTTCTGGGTCTCGAGGATGATATTCTCCTCTCTTGAGTACACGGGTAAGATACCGTTCGATACGGTGCTCATACACGGGCTCGTGCGCGATGCGCAGGGACGGAAGATGTCAAAGTCTCTCGGCAACGGCATAGATCCGCTCGAGATCATAGATAAGTACGGCGCGGATGCGCTCAGGTTCGCTCTCGGCACGGGCAACAGTCCCGGAAACGATATGCGATTCTCCGATGAGAAGATCGAGGCAGCGCGCAACTTTGCCAACAAGCTGTGGAATGCCGCGCGGTTCGTTATGATGAACCTTTCTATTGAGAAGATCGAGCTGCCCGCAGAGTCGGAGCTTGCAGATGAGGACAAGTGGATCCTGACGCGCCTTTCCGATACGGCATCGTCCGTCGGAACGAACCTTGACCGTTACGAGATCGGTGTCGCGCTCTCGTCGATATACGATTTCATCTGGGATGTGTACTGCGACTGGTATATTGAACTCTCGAAGCCGTCCGTGTCGGGTGACGATGCAGCCCGCTCGCGCGCGGCACAGTCGGTGCTTGCGTTCGTGCTTCGCGAGACGCTGAAGCTGCTCCATCCGTTTATGCCGTTCATAACCGAGGAGATCTATCAGGGGCTTCCGGGTGAGTCCGGCACGATCATGCTTGCCGACTATCCGACCGCTGACACGATTCCCGCATTTCGTGAGGTGGCGGATTCGTTTGAGCGCGTGATCGACGCGATCCGCGCGATCCGTGCCCGCCGCGCCGAGATGGGTGTTGTGCCGTCGCGCCGCGCCGCGGTGTCGATCGTAACTAAGTACCCGGATTCGTTCAGAGATGCGGGTGTGTTCTTCGCACGGCTCGCCTCTGCTTCGAGCTTTGAGATTACAGACAGCTACGACGACTCCGATGCCGTCAGGATCGTGACGGATTCCGCCGTTATATACATTCCGCTTGCCGACATGGTGGACTTCAAGGCGGAGGCTGAACGTTTGCGCCGCGAGCTAGCGGGCGTTGACGGTGAGATCGGCCGTGCCGAAGGGAAGCTTGCAAACGAGGGCTTCGTCTCTCGCGCACCTGCGACGGTCGTTGATGCCGAACGCGAAAAGCTTGCACGCTACCGTGAGAAGCGTGAGGGGATCGTCTCCGCTCTCCGCGCAGTCGAAGAAAAGCTGTAATTCTTCCGTCTCGTGATTTTAAAAGTGAATTCGAGGCTCGCGCCGAATTTCGGTGTGAGCCTCGATCTGTGTCAGGTTATACGTGACGGTTCTGTGATGGGAACGAGATGAATATATTTAATTTGATTTCCGATAAACTTCAGTCCGCCGTCATATATCCGTCAGCTGCGGTGCGTATAATTTGGATGTAAAAAGAAAGGAGATGCCGGACAGTGTCAGACACGTACATTTTTCGACGGATCGAGAAGAAGTACATATTGGACGGAGAGTCGAAGCGGGCGCTTATGAGTCTGATCGGAGCACATCTCTCTCCCGACCCGCACGGAATCAGTACCGTATACAGTCTGTACCTCGATACGCCCGACTACAGGCTCATTAGGAACTCAATGGACGCCGTATCGTATAAAGAGAAGCTGCGCATACGCAGCTACGGAATACCTACGGGGGAATCGAGGGTCTTCCTTGAGATCAAGAAGAAGTATGAAGGGGTCGTGTATAAGAGGCGTATCACCATGAGCTGCGACGAGGCACTGAGCTATGTACGCGGCGGCGACCGCCCGTGCTCGGGGCAGATCATGAACGAGATTGACTGGTCGATGCATTATTACGGTATGCCGTCGCCGCGCACCGCCATCCTCTATGAGAGGAAGGCGTTCGACGTTCCGGAGCAGCCCGGATTGCGGCTCACCTTCGACAGCGGTGTCCGTTACCGCACGCATGATGTGCTAGCCACCGATACATCACCTGACGTGCCTATCCTGCCGCCCGACATGTGTGTGTTCGAGATCAAAACCGAGGGTGCGATGCCGGTGTGTCTGTCTGCGGCTCTCGAGAAGTGCGGTATATATCCCGCCTCCTTCTCAAAGTACGGCAGGGCGTACATAGATATGCAAAACACAAACACACCGAAAGGAGACATTCAATATGCCTGACATTTTCACCTCCGTATCCGGTGATACAGTTACTGCCGGAGCTTATCTTATCTGCACCGCGGTCGCACTGGTGTGCGGCGTGGCGGCATCCGCGGCAGCGGCGTTCCGCTCAAGGGTTACGAAGAGCTTTATAATATCGCTCATACTTTTGCCGGTTATCGTTGAGACGGTTATCATTATGGTAAACGGCAATGTCGGTACGGGAGTCGCCGTAATGGGAGCGTTTTCACTTGTGAGATTTCGTTCGGTGCCGGGCAGAGCGAAGGATATCGTCAGCATCTTTCTCGTAATGACCGTGGGGCTTGCCTGCGCTGCCGGATATATCGGGATCGCGTTGCTCGTTACACTGCTCGTCGGCGCGGGCATGGTGGCGGCGAGTTTCGTTCCGATCAAGGCGGAGCGTATGTCGGATCTGAGGATCACAGTGCCCGAGACACTAAGCTTTGCCGACGAATTCGACGATCTGTTCGGGGAAGTACAGGATCGAAGCGAAATGGTGAAGCGGCTCCGCGAGCTGGAGGACTTCATTCGCGGAATGTGGGATCACTTTGGCGTGGAAATTGCCGATCTCTCGACCTGCTTCACCACGACGGCACACCTCGACCATTTCGACGACACTTTGACGCGCTGGAAATAAGGCGCGAAACGGGAGGCAGAAATGAGCGCGTTTGAATCGGGAACGATACAGCGCAAGATCACGCGCGGAG
>CAKSEM010000142.1 GCA_934446485.1 uncultured Eubacteriales bacterium
CCCTTGATTGTGTCGGGATCCATGTCCATAGTCTCGGCACCGTAGCACCAGCAGGGGGTAACTGTCAGCGTGATGTCGACTCCCTCGCGGCGGAATTTGTCGGCGCATGCTGCACTCTCGGCAACTCGGCCGATCGTGGTATCTGCGATCACCACGCGGACGGGCTCGCCGTTGGAATATCTGAGGTTCTCCTCAAACAGCCGTGCTGCGGCGCGTGCCATGTTCATCGTCTGATCCTCGAGGGATTCTCTGACCTTGAGTGCGCCGCGGCGTCCGTCGATGGTCGGGCGGATACCGATCACGGGGTATTCGCCGATGAGTCTGCTCTTTGCCATAACTTTTTCTCCTTTGTATGTAAATTTGATAGGATTCAGTATTCTTACCGATATATATTGTATCACGAAAGGAGAAATTTATCAATCGGGATAAATAAATTAGTGGATTTTTTTATGTTCTAGAGCCGAATTTTAACGCCGGAGATTGTATTCACGGCAGCGGAGCGGCAATGATAACATACAACAAATAATGCTATATATAAAAACAAACCACAATATATAGTGTTTTTGTGAAAAGACACTATTGACAAGGCGCGCGATATGTGATACCCTTTATACATAACACAACTTTCGGTTGACCGTCGGATGTACGGCGGCCGATATGATATATCACAGAGGTGACAGAATGTATAGAGCATGGGAAGGCTTTGTGGGGAACGGCTGGCGCGATCGTATCGATGTGCGAACCTTTATTCAGGATAACTATACACCGTACGAGGGAGACGAGAGCTTCCTTTCGGGACCGACCGAACGTACCGAGCGTATGTCGGAGCGTGTACGTGTACTTTTCCGTGAGGAGAGTGAGCGTGGAGGTGTGCTTGATATAGATACCGAGACGGTCTCATCACTTCTCAACTATGCGCCCGGCTACGTTGACCGCGAGGATGAGATCATAGTCGGGCTGCAGACCGACGCTCCTTTGCGCCGCGGTGTAAATCCGTTCGGCGGGATAAACATGACCCGTAAGGCGTGCCGTGCTTACGGGTACCGGCTGTCGGACAAGGTCGAGGATGAATTCCGATATCGCACGACACACAATGACGGCGTGTTCCGCGTGTATAACGAAGAGATCCGTGCGGCGCGCCACTGTGGTATCATTACGGGACTTCCCGATGCTTACGGACGCGGGCGTATAATCGGAGATTATCGCCGCGTGGCTCTGTACGGTGTCGATCGGCTGATAGCCGAGAAAGAATCTGACCGCCGCAGGCTCGGTGCAGAGCTTGTTGATGCCGAACGTATACGTCAGCTTGAGGAGCTTTACAGTCAGATCGATTTTCTCGGAAAGCTGCGCGATATGGCGCGGCTTTACGGATACGATATATCGCAGCCTGCGAAGAATGCCCGTGAAGCGGTACAGTGGCTGTACTTTGCCTACCTCGGCGCTATTAAGGAGCAGAACGGTGCGGCTATGAGTCTCGGCAGAGTGAGCACATTTCTCGACATATATTTCACACGAGATATTGACAGGGGACTGCTCAACGAGGCGGGTGCGCAGGAGATAATCGACGATTTCGTTCTGAAGCTGCGCCTTGCGCGCCATCTGCGCACGCCGGAGTACAATGAGCTCTTTGCGGGCGACCCTATGTGGATCACCGAGGCGATCGGAGGTATGAGTGAGGACGGAAGAACGCTCGTTACGCGTTCATCATATCGCATACTCAACACACTTTACAACCTCGGACCGTCGGCAGAGCCGAATCTGACTGTTCTTTGGTCAAAGTCGCTTCCGCGTGCTTTCAAGCGTTACGCTGCTAAGGTTTCCTGCGACACCGATGCGATACAGTACGAGAGCGATGACCTGATGCGCGAGAGATTCGGCGATGATTATGCTATAGCGTGCTGTGTCTCCGCAATGCGCGTCGGTCGGGATATGCAGTTCTTCGGCGCGCGTGCAAACCTGCCGAAGCTGCTCCTCATGAGCCTCAACGGCGGGCGCGACGAGCGAACCGGCGACTGTGTCGGCCCCGCAATGGAGCCGTACGAGGGAGAGTATCTTGACTACGATCGCGTCGTCGAGCGCCTTTACGTGTACCGTAGGTGGCTTGCGCGCACGTATGTCACTGCCATGAATATGATCCATTATATGCACGACAAGTACGCCTACGAGAAGGTGCAGATGGCGCTCCACGATACGGATGTGCACCGCTATATGGCGTTTGGCATAGCGGGACTTTCTGTGCTTGCCGATTCGCTGTCGGCGATAAAGTATGCGCGTGTGCGCCCTGTGCGCGATGAACGCGGAATTATCAGCGACTTTGTGTGCGAGGGCGAATACCCGCGTTTCGGCAACGACGATGACCGAGTGGATTCTATCGCAGTGGAGCAGGTACGGCTGTTCTACGATGAACTGCGGCGCATCCCCGCCTACCGCGGGGCTGAGCACACGCTGTCGATACTTACGATCACCTCAAATGTGGTTTACGGCAAGAAGACCGGCTCCACTCCTGACGGCCGCCGTGCAGGCGAACCGTTTGCACCCGGCGCCAACCCCATGCACAACCGTGAGACGAACGGCGCCGTAGCCTCGCTCAATTCCGTTGCAAAGCTGCCGTATGACATCTGCCGCGACGGTATATCGAATACGTTTTCAATAGTTCCGCAGGCGCTCGGACGTACTGACGAGGAGCGTTACGCCAATCTCGGATGCATACTTGACGGGTATTTCGGCCGCGGTGCGCAGCATCTCAACGTGAATGTGATAAATCGCGAGATTCTCATAGAGGCGGCGGAGCATCCCGAAAGGTACCCGAACCTGACGATTCGCGTGTCGGGGTACGCCGTGAATTTTCACAAGCTGTCGCGCGAACAGCAGGCAGAGGTCATTTCGCGAACGTTCCACGGGGCACTCGCGTGAGAATTTCGCGGCCATATGAATTGATGAGAGGATTACTTATATAAATATGAAGGGAAGAGTCAGCTCATTTCAAAGTATGGGGACGCTGGACGGACCGGGGGTCAGATTTGTAGCATTTCTTCAGGGGTGCCCGCTCCGCTGTCCTTACTGCCACAATCCCGAAACCGGGGATCCGTCGGGAGGTGAGGAGTACACTGCGGAGGAGGTAGCGGCGCGTGCCGAGAGGTGCCGTGATTACTTCGGCGAGACGGGCGGAGTTACGCTCTCCGGCGGAGAGCCTCTGATGCAGGCTGAGTTCGCATTCGAGGTGTTCTCAAGGCTGAAGGATATCGGTATACACACGGCACTTGACACCTCCGGCGTCGGCGATATGCTGTCTGCCGAACGGCTCATACGTGTGACCGACCTTGTGATGTGCGACATAAAGTTCCCGACGGACAGGGCGTATCGCGCGCATTGCGGCGCTTCCCTAGACCGCGTGCGTGAATTTCTTCGCCTGACCGAGCGGCTGGATACTGCGCTGTGGGTGCGCCATGTCGTTGTGCCGGGTATGACGGATACGGATGACAGTGTCCGTGCCGTTATAGATATTGCGTCTGAATACCGAAATCTGCAGCGCATAGAGCTTTTGCCGTACTCGCGTCTGTCTGTTACGAAGTACGATCGGATGGGGCTGCCGTATCCGATGGGTGAGACCCCCGAATGCGGAGCGGATGTGCTGCAGCGGCTGAGACGCCTTATCCCGGATGGCCTGAGGTGACTTTTCCGGGTGTCGGAAAATTTGTGAAATTGAGAACAAAGTGCAGAGAGACTCGTTGCTCTCTGCACTTTGTGTTGTAAAAAGACGCTTTCTTCGAAAGCGAGTACCGAAATGTGCTACCGGAATCCTAAAAAAGAAAACCTGATTGGCATACGGATCGAATTCGGAATCAGAATAAATGTCGGGATAAAACGGCGATAAAAAAGAGAACCGCGGCATAAGTCGCGGTTCTTTCATTACATCAGAATTGATCAGTCAAGGATGTATGCCGTCATTTCCCACACGCCCTGCGCTGCAAACTGCGCATAGTAGGGTGAGGATGCATCCATCCATATGTCTATGAGGTTTCCTGTGACACCGCCGCCGGTGTCGCAAGCGGTTTTTACGCCCATGTCAAATGTGCTGTTCATAACATACATACGTGTGCCGAGCGGGAATACCGACGGGTCGGTGGCTATCACACCGTCGCCGACGGGCGTACCCGATGCAGTGTTTCCGTAGAGATTGTAGTAGGTAGCTCTGACGGTCGTGTAGTATGAATATGAGTATGCGGTACCGTCGGGGGCATAGAACACGCCGCCCGTTCCGTAGAGCGTTACTTCATTGACCGGGTA
>CAKSEM010000143.1 GCA_934446485.1 uncultured Eubacteriales bacterium
CCATTCCTTTCCGTGTGACTGTCGGATCAGTTTTATCCGACAATTTTACATTATTATGATATCATTTTTAACGCCCCTCGTCAATTGACTTTTGTTCCAATTTATCCGCTTGATCCTTGATCATTTTGCCGACTGCTGCGCGGGGTGTGTATGTTTGACGCTCACTCAGAATACAGAAAGCCTCCCGTGCCGTGCGAATGCACGGCACGGGAGGCGGGTTTGCAGACGATAGCCTTTGTGCAAAGACGGCTGCAGTTGAGAATACGCTGCATGCGGTCCGACGTCCCATGTCCGTTAGTTTATAAGCATCCGTGGGGGAAGAGGCAGTAAACTCTCCGGATATAATCGTTCTTTTCCGTCAGGCTAACAGCTGCGGCAGCAGCCCCGGAATATTTCTCACCACTCCGTATATCAGGAGCACGGCGATTATTACAATGCAAACAGCGTTGTGCACACGTCCCGCGCGAGCAGTGCCGTAACGGATGTAATTCACTTCATCTCGCACCAGAAGCACCGCGAGCACCGGAAGCACAAACGGAAGAACAAGATTATACCTGAACATCCCGGCAACATTCCCGCGGATAAGCGAAAGCATCATCCGGGACACGCCGCAGCCGGGGCATCTGAAGCCCGTTAAAGCGTATATAGGGCACGGGATCCCAACACCGAAATGCAAGCAGATCACCGCATATGCGATGCCCGCAGCCGCGACAAATGCCCATATGCACGCCCGTCGGCGAAGTCTCTCTCTCATATACCTCTCCTGCAATTTTTAAGAAAGACCGGGCAGAAATGCCCGGTCTTTCTTTTCAGATGTTATTATCTTGCCGCAGCCCGATCACTGAGCGCTCGGTTCATCGCTCGCGTAGGAGTTGAGCGAATCCTGCATGAGTGCATAAGATACGATGCTGAGACCGAAGAATGAAAGCAGAAGATAAAGCATTCCTCTGCTCTGCGGAGCCTGATTGTGCTGAGCCGCTGCCGTATCAAGCCTCTCACCCATCTTGTACATCCAGTAAAGCCCGTAAATGTTGCACGTCACGATCGTGAGCAGGAATGCAACTCCACCCGATGTAGCACCGGTGTTGCCGGACACTCTGTTTACATCATCGTTTATATTGATAAACCATATGATGCCGTAGATGCCGCAGGTAACTATTGAAAGTATAATAGCCACTGCGATATTCTTTCTCTGAACCATTGAACCGCCCTCCGTATGTAAGTTTTTATAGCTCTGCATACATATTACCACACAATATGCGCTTTGTCAATAGAATATGCGTACCCGATCGGCTGATTTCGAAATTTTCTCGTCTTCGCAGCATCTTCCGTCCGACTTGACACATCGCGCGATTTAGGCTATAATTTAACAGCGAGCGGGTGGGGCTGCCGCGTGTCGGAATGCCGAAAGGTACCGGCATGAGGAAAGTCCGGGCTCCGCAGGGCAGGATAACGGATAACGTCCGCCGGAGGCGACTCCCGGGAAAGTGCAACAGAAATAGCCTACCTAAGCCGATCCGCGCGATCGGACGGTACAGATGGAAAGGCGAGGTAAAAGCTCACCGGCACGGCAGGCAACTGCGTGCAAATGTAAACCCTATCCGGAGCAACACCGTATGCAGAGCGATTGTCGGCCCGACATTCTGCGGGTGGCTTCAGGCGTGTGGCAACACACGTCGCAGATAGATGGCAGCCACGCGCCACGGCGCGTACAGAACCCGGCTTACAAGCCCGCTCGCACATGAATTTGATTACTTATATTTACTCGGAGGAGCAATATGAACAGATGGAAGATCGACCGACGCCTTGAATCCATATCATGGGACGTCAAGGGAGGACGGCACCATGAAGACATCGAAATGAGCGGTGCAGGCACTTCTCAGATAGTAATATACGGAATTGAGGACGACGGCTGCTTTATGCTAACCGTATCCACGCTGTATCCGTCGCTGCGCTGCACCCCGAACAACACGCATGCAACGTTCAATACGGCAGTCGGCTACCGCTACAACGAGATCCCCCGTCTGCTCTCCAACGGCGTACTCATAGATGAAACGCCGACACGCGTCACACTCGACGGCACGGTCCGCATAGAGACCGAGGGTAACGGCTTCAAATTTACCCACTGCCTCTTCCCGTCCGTTACGGAGCGTGCGTCTTACGATATAGTTACGGTCAAAAACACCGGCAAAGCTGCGGTAACGCTCACAACCGACCATCCCCGCAGACGCATACATAATGAAGAGATGGGACCGTACGGCGTGAATCTCGCCGAAATATCCCACGACATAGCTCCGCAGATCGAGCTTCTGCCGGGCGAAGAATATACATACAACATATCGTTCACCGGTCGTCTCGTCTCGGAGGATGTACCGAGCGCCGACCCCGCCGCCGAGCTTCGGGCGCGCCGCGAATTTGTCCGCACACTCAAGGAGCCCCTTCAGCTTGACACCGGCTGCGATGTCCTCGATACCGAATTTGCATTTGCCAAGCTGCGTGCGTGCGAATCGGTGTTCGACACAAAATGCGGACCGATTCACAGCCCCGGCGGATACTCATACTACGCCGCTATCTGGTGCAACGACGAGGTCGAATATGCAAGCCCGTTCTTTGCATATACGGGCAATGCACGCCTCACGGAGGCCGCAATAAACTCCTACAAGCTCTATATTCCTTTCATGAGCCAAAGCTATATGCCGATCCCGTCGTCCATCATCGCCGAGGGCACAAACTTCTGGAACGGTGCGGGAGACCGCGGAGACGCGGCGATGTACCTCTACGGAGCTTCGCATTTTGCACTGACTAACGGTGACCGCGAAACGGCAGAGGAGCTCCTTCCGGCAATCGAGTGGTGCGCCGAATACTGCCGCCGCAAGCTGAATTCCGACGGAGTAATAGCATCCGACAACGACGAGCTTGAAGGGCGATTCCCCTCGGGCGATGCAAATCTCTGCACACAGGCGCTCGCAATATCCGGACTCCGTGCCGCAGCAAGGCTCGAGCGCGAGATCGGCGTCTCCGAGCTTGCCGATACATATGCTGAGAGAGCCGACGCTCTCGAAGCGGCAACCGAAGCGTTCTTCGGAGCCGAGATCCACGGCTTCAAAACTTACAGATACTACGACGGCTGCAAGGTGCTCCGTTCGTGGATCTGCATGCCGCTCTGCGTCGGCATGACCTCGCGCCGTGAAGGAACCGCAAGCGCACTCCTTTCAAAGTATCTCCTCACTCCCGACGGTATGAAGACCTCTGAAGAGAAGGACACCATATGGGATCGCTCCACGCTCTACTGCCTGCGCGGTCTGTTCGCCGCAGAGCTTTCCGAACGCGCCATGCCCGAGCTCATGAAATATTCCGAAGCGCGCCTTCTCGGAAACCGCGTGCCGTATCCGGTCGAGGCGTACCCCGAAGGCGACCGCAGACACCTGTCCGGTGAATCCGCACTGTACTGCAAAATATTCACCGACGGCATTCTCAGAATGGAGCCGGACGGTCTTCGCTCGTTCACGATAGATCCCATGCTTCCGCCCGGACTCGATCATTTCTACCTGAAGAATATCCGCGCACACGGCGGCGAATTCGACGTGCTTCTCGAAGCGGACTCGTTCCGTGTAACCATGGGCGACTCAACGCTCGCCGAGGCACCGTACGGCAAGCGCATAACCGTGACGCTCGGCGAGGCGTGACCGTGCCGCGCTTCTTTATCGCGCGTTCCCGAATAACCCGTCCCGACGGCTCGGACACGCCGACCGTAACGGTCACCGGCGACGACGCGCGTCACATATCCCGTTCTCTCCGAATGAGGGCAGGAGAACATCTCGTCCTGTGTGACGGCGACGGGACCGACTACGACTGCGTAATATGCACCGTGTCGCCCGACGCGGTTCTCCTGTCGGTAGTCGGCTCCGCGCCCACCGCCGCCGAGCCGCCGTATAAGACGACTGTCTATCAGGCGCTCGTGCGCGGAGAACGGTTTGACACCGTGGTTCAAAAATCAGTTGAATGCGGCGCTGCGCGAATCGTTCCTTATTCCGCAGAGCGCAGCACGGTCAGGATCTCACCGTCAGACGCCGAACGCAAGCGTCAGCGCTGGCAAAGGATAGCCGACGAAGCTGCAAAACAGTGCGGGAGAGGTAAGCTCCCGGAGGTCACTGCACCTGTGAAGTTTTCCGAAGCGGTTGCCGCGGCGGCGGAAGCTGACGTATCTCTCTTCTGCTATGAGCTCTCCCGTATACCGCTCCGCGAAGTCCTGACTGAAAAACACAGCCCCGAAACC
>CAKSEM010000144.1 GCA_934446485.1 uncultured Eubacteriales bacterium
GACGACGCTCCTCCTCCAGCTCCGACGGATCATCTCCGGTGATCGTCATGTAGCTCGGGAAAATACCATCCTCCATACCGGCAAGGAACACATTCGGGAACTCCAGTCCCTTCGCAGAATGAAGCGTCATAAGAAGAACATAGTCGGCAAGCTGTCCGAGAAGTCCGTAGTTGTGACCTTCGTACAGAAGTCCAGGCTGCTCGGCGGAATACTTCGGGGCGAGGGATACGAAGACCGGAGTTCCGTCTCCGACAGCGCGCTGCAGGCGCTCGATAAATGCGCCGTATGCTGCGGCATATTCCGCCGGGACATACTCGAAATCCACATCTATACCGCCGTAACCGCGTTCACGCATTACACGTGCGGCATTTTCGGCGACAGTTTCGGAAAGCTCCTCGCTGGCGAGTATTCGTGCCGCGAGCGCATTTGAAAACTTGCCCTCTGAATTCAATGAAGTGAGCATCATGAGGGGAACCGTTCCGTATTCGCGGGCAACGGAGATCAGCTCCTCATCGCCGCCGACGGGCTCAATGAGTTCCCCGTCATCGGTGATTCCGTACGTAAATATCGAGAGATATGTGAGGTACGGCAGTGTCCGGCGCAGAACCGTGCGGTCGATGAACGGATAGGCATATCCGTTCATCGAAATCTCACCCAGCGGAGGCTCTTCATATGTAATATTCAATTCCTGACCGGGGAAAACGGTCGGAGATCCGTCAAGGAACGGATTGTTGCGGTACAGGTCGCCGATCGTGACGCCGTATTCATCGGCGATGCTGTAGAGCGTTTCGCCGCCGCGAACGGTGTGCGTCTGAGTCGGGTAGAGAATTACGAGATCCTGGCCGACGGTCAGCCTGCCCGGATCGGTCAGAAAATTGTCCCTGATTATTCTTGACGGCGGAACGCCGTACTCTCGGGCGATTGAATAGAGACTGTCGCCCGATTTAACGGTATAGATTGTCATGGCAGAACTATCTCCCTCTGCAAAAATTACGGCGGAGCGGTGAAGTATTACCGCAGCTTCGCCGTATAGCGAATACTTACAAGTATTATTATATGCATGGGAGCCATGCTATGTTCCGCTTGGGCGTTCCTGTGATGTCAGTTCATGCGGCTTATAGTGTAGGTCTTACCGCTGACAATAAACTGGCGGTTACCCACCCATTTGAGTGATGTATCGTCAAAATCGTGTACGGAACTGATACCTATTTCGTGCGGTATTATGTCGTAAATGTAATAGAGCTCAACATGATTATATCGGTAACTGATGCTGTTTTGGATCACTTTGCTCTCTTTTGACGTCCCGACGGATACGGTCACGGTATATTCGCCGTCAGGAGATATATATTCCTGCTCCGTATATCTCACCGACGGATCGTAAACTATGGCACAAGACACCAAAATGAATGTAAGCACTCCGACAAATGCTGTCAGAGTGATTCCGGCAGCTATTTTCCTTATCCTGCGGTTCCACATTTTTCTCACAATGATAACGTACGCGAGGATATATGCTGTCTGCGGCACTATTATGTACCCGAGCGTTTGATATATCATTACGAGAATCGGCAGCATGGTGCACGTTACCGTTATCTGTGCGGCACGGCTGCGCACCGTACAGATAAACAGTATGTGGATCGCGATGAGACAGAGAATGACAACCTTCGCCGCAGCAGTAACCGTCACATCGTCGTGAGCATACGTTTGTCGGGTTATGTAAGTTGAAACGATAAGCAAAACGGATATTATCGCAAAGAAGATAGAATATACTATTGCTGCAATATCGAGTTTTTTCATATGTACCTCACATGAATAAGCATGAATTATGGAGTCTCAGCGTCAGATATGCCGACATCCGGCAGAATCAATTGGAAGAGCGAACAGATGTCATACAGCGGATATGATTGCCGAGAAGACGCAGGTGCCAAATCACGTCTCGGTCGTTCTCACGTAGGTCGATGAAACCACTCAGTCAGGTGACCGAGTATATATGAGGCAAGGCAGTTCAAAAATCCGCCAATGTTTTTGGTGGGGGGATCAAGCAATCCATATGAGCGGTTTCCCGACACCTTCATCCAATATCTCCGCCAAGCTCGGCACATTCCGACGAGGTTGCGGTCAACAAACGCGAGAATCGACCTGTAACAGCGGCAAATACCTTTGCGGATACGGACGGATACTTTCTTTTTCCATAGTGTTGAATGACTTCCGTTGACCTTCATTGGCGTGTGGCTGCTCGTTTTGAAAAAGCCGTGTGATTTTAATGCATTTGCGCTATGGGCGACGAAATTATACCTATATAATTTACAATATTATCACGTATTCATCAAAATGTCAAGCATATGCATCGATGCGAGACTTTGATTGCAGCATAGCGTCAAAGCCGTTGCTGTGATTTGGAATATAGCGTATCGGACAGAGTATGATCGCAAGAGGAATATTCCATTCGGCACACAATTTGGAGCGGTATACGACGCCCTTCAACAGTATATTTTCGGAACTCGGAATGATAATATCACTGTAATAAATCAGACTTTGAGGTGACATATATGCTTTGCGGAAACAGAATCGCGTCGGTCACGGCTCGAGAGATACTCGATTCAAGAGGAAATCCAACACTTGAGGCGACTGTGGTACTTGAGGATGGCTCGTCTGGAACGGCGGCGGTCCCGTCGGGCGCATCGACGGGAAAATATGAGGCGCACGAGCTGCGCGACGGGGATGCGACGCGGTACGGAGGACGTGGTGTTCTCGGTGCAGTGGAAAACGTGTGCGGGACGCTTGCGAATACTTTGAATGGCCTCGTGTGCAATCAGGGAATGGTGGATTGCGCTATGATACGCGCGGACGGAACTGATAACAAGAGCAGGCTCGGTGCAAACGCCACGCTTGCCGTCTCTCTCGCAGCAGCCCGGGCGGGAGCATCTCACAGCGCGCTGCCGCTCTATAGATATATCGGAGGAGTTGATGCAGTGACGCTTCCGACTCCGATGATGAATATTCTGAACGGAGGGGCGCATTCCGATAACAATATAGATATTCAGGAGTTTATGATCGTGCCGCACGGGTTTGGTACGTTCTCAGAGGCGCTCCGTGCCGGCGTCGAAATTTATCACGAGCTCGGCGCGCTGCTGCGTGCGGACGGTCATAGCTGCGGCGTGGGTGATGAGGGTGGATTCGCCCCCGATCTTGAATCTGAAAGAGAGGCACTTGACTATATTGTGCGCGCTGTCAAATCGGCAGGGTACACGACCGACGCAGTCGGGATCGCGCTCGACTGTGCCGCAGGAGAGTGGCAGAACGGCAGCTCATATCGTCTGCCGAAGAGCGGCGCTGAGTATACTTCTTCGGATATCATAGATATGCTGTCCGCACTCGGCAGGGACTACCCGATAGTGTCTGTCGAAGATGGGCTTGGCGATGATGACCGTGACGGCTGGCGGGAGATGACGTGCGAGATCGGCGATGAGTTTTTTCTTGTCGGCGATGATCTATTTGTTACGAATCCTGCGCGCCTGCGCGACGGGATCGCGGACATGATAGGTAATGCTGTTCTCGTCAAGCCGAATCAGATAGGGACGCTCAGTGAAACTCTTGAGGTCGTTCGCACTGCGTCTCGTGCCGGATATCGCCGGATAATCTCGCACCGCTCAGGCGAGACGTCCGATACGTCCATATCGGACATCGCGGTTGCCGTTAATGCGGGATATATTAAGACCGGCGCTCCGTGCCGTGCCGAACGCACGTCGAAGTACAATCGCCTTCTCGAGATCGAGCGCGAGCTCGGATGTGATGCCGTTTTCGGCGGGAATTTGTGATCATCACGGTACACTGCAGTGTCCGCATCGGCGGGCACCGCAGATTTACGACTACTGAAGGCGAACAGATTTTTCGGCATTCTCGATATCAAAAAGCATCGGCAACCCGAAATGTGAGCAGGTTGCCGATGCTTATAGGTCAATTCTGAAATCAGCCCGCAACGGGGGTGATCTTAGTTACATATACTTTGATGAGAAGATTGTCACTGCGGAGCATGACATCTTTATTGAGCGCGACATTGTAAGACGCCGAGTCGTTGATAACGAGGATGCCGTCATCGTTCAGCTTGCCTTCGACGAGAACCGTCCCCTGAATGTCGTACCGTGCAACGCGTTCATCCTCAGCCATGTTGTAAACGGAAACGTACTCACCGGAAGA
>CAKSEM010000145.1 GCA_934446485.1 uncultured Eubacteriales bacterium
GACCCGCTTCAGCCTAACCGATGCCGTCCGCGAGACCGTCGAGAGGTACTCAAAGCTCCGCGAGCGCGAGGGGTACACGATCGACTTTGAATCTGACTCCAACGTCACGGTTTGTGCCGACAAAACACGGATCCTCCAGGTGATCTACAATCTCGTAAACAACGCCATCAACTACACGGGCGACGACCGCCGTGTTCTCATCCGTCAGAGCCTGACGGAGGACTCGTGGTGCCGCATCGAGGTAATCGACAGCGGCTGCGGCATACCCGAAGCGGACCTGCCCTTCATCTGGGAAAGGTATTATAAGGCGAATGAATTTCACCGCAGATCGCAGATGGGAACGGGACTCGGGCTCTCGATCGTCAAAAATATACTCGCCCTGCACGGCGCACGCTTCGGCGTGATAAGCCGCGTGGGCGAAGGCAGTACGTTCTGGTTTGAACTGAAGACGGATGACGCTGCATCACAGTCATAACTGCGTACCATCCCCCCGCTGCCGAAGATCTCTCGACGGAACGACACCGACATACACAAATATCTGCCGATGAAGAAACCGTCAAATGTCATGAAAATTTCACTTCAAGGAGAGGGGTTTCACATACGGCACCTCCTCGTAACACCGAGTCTTCTCCGCACAGCGGCTCCTCGTCAGAAGACGGCGCTCCCTCTCTCTGCAAGTTACCGACCGGACGGATGATTTCAGTATCACAAAAACCGCATATGCCGGGGCACGCCGTGCGCGTGTCCCGGCATATGCGCGCTGAACGAAAAACTCTCCCGGCACGGAAATTAATATTCCTCTTGTAAAATCGTGCGAGTTGTGATATTATATAGGTTGCAGCATGAATGTAACACATATTCTTCGATGCACAGCGCCGGATATTGCCGCGCAGTGCCTCGGCAGACGGCCGTGCAATATTGCGTCCCGGACAAATGCGGCGCAGCAAGATCGGCATACTTCGCTGTATGCCGCGCGTCCTGCAACGGTGTCCGGTCACGCCGATACCGTCCCGGTATCGCATGAAGAAAGGCTTAACTCCATAATGTATAATATTCTTGTTTGTGATGATGAAAAAGACATAATCTCCGCTCTCAGGATATATCTTGAAGATGAGGGGTATCGCGTGTTCTGCGCCTCGGACGGCAGAGAGGCAATGGAGGTGCTTGCCGAAGAGACGGTGCATCTCGTGCTTATGGACATAATGATGCCGAACCTTGACGGACTCTCTGCTCTCTCGGAAATACGGAGAAACTACAATATTCCCGTAATTCTGATATCCGCAAAAAGTGAGGACACCGACATAATCGACGGAATGAACGGCGGTGCCGACGATTATATCACAAAACCGTTCAACCCCGCCGTAGTTTTAGCGCGCGTGCGCTCACAGCTCAGACGTTACATGGATCTCGGCTGTCACCCTGCCGACCCGGATTCGCAGTCGGTGCTCCGCATCGGCGGAATCGCTCTCGACCCCGACCGCGGTACGGTCGAGGTGGACGGACGAGAGGTTCCCCTGACGCGAACGGAATTCGATATTCTGTGCCTGCTGATGCGCCGTCACGGAGAGGTTCTCTCTCCAAAGGATATCTACCGCGGCGTCTGGCATGACGATCCGTACGGCGCGGGAAGCACCGTCGCGGTACACATACGCCATATACGTGAAAAGATTGAAGCGTCTCCCGCAGAGCCACGGTATATCAAGGTGGTGTGGGGGCGCGGATACAAGATAGATGACTCGCTCGGAGCTTAATGTGAAAGGCGGTGTCGTATGCGACAGATGATGCGCAGCCCTGCGCTGAAGATATGCGCTGCTCTGCTATTCGTTCTGATGTTCGTAATTCTCGTGACCTCGGCTTACAGCTGCTCAAAGCTCATTCTGAACGGTTATTACACCCTCTCGGAATCCGATATGCTGACGGACAGGCTGCGCGAAGCAGCGGAGGACGACTGTCGCCGTGCAGCGGCGCTGTACAATGACGGAGGGGACCCGTCACTGATAGGCAGCGACGGAAACTTTGCTCTCATAATGACCGACGATAGCGGCGCAGTCCTCGTCTCCACACTTCCCGATTTCGATGAGGATTCGGATTATGACCTGATGTGCACCGTGCGATGCGAAGTATCGTCGGATGCCGCAGGTGACGGCGACAGCGCAAACAGAACCGTGTCGGTTGCAGGTTATGTCCGACACGTTCCGACCGGTAAGGATCGATACGCGATGCTCTCGCGAAGCACCGAGCGCATATACAGAGCTCGATACCTCATCCCGGTTATCTCGATACTGTCGCTTGCAGCATCGGCAGCACTGTATATCTTCCTCTTAGCGAGCGCCGGTCTGCGCCGCGGTACGAACGAAATAGTTCAGACCCCTGTCGGTCGCCTGCCCCTCGATATTTACACCCTTCTGTTTCTGACACTTCCCGTATGTGAGCTCATCGTGCTGTCGTACCTCAGACCGCACGAATCGATAGTGCTCGCTGCGATATGTATAGATAGTCTGCCGTTCCTCCTTTACTCCATGGGAGTCGCGGTAAGAATAAAGAGCGGCGATGCCGTGAGCGGGATGCTCGTCTCACGGGCGCTGCGTGCCGTTAAGCTCACCGTACGGCACATCCCGACGGTTGCAAAGGCAGCCGCTGCTGCAGCTTGTTTCTTCGTTGCAGAACTCGTTATGATAGTCATAACCTGCGCTGACGAATATTTCTTTCTCTTTTGGCTTATCAGGTCCGTCATTGTGTTCGTGCTGCTTGTGCGGTACTCATACAACATAGCTTCACTGAGACAAAGCTGCGAGGAGATATCGGGCGGCAACCTGTCGTTCCGCGTACCGACCGAGGAGCTCAGCGGTGAGCTCAAACGTTTCGGCGAAGCGCTGAACGGCATCGGCGGGCTCGTCGAGCAGTCGGTCGATGACGCAAAACGGAGCGAACGGTTCAAAGCGGAGCTTATAACTAATGTCTCGCACGATATCAAGACACCGCTGACATCGATCATCAACTACACCGATCTGATTCGACGCGAGCTTGACTCCGGCGGAGATATGAACAGGATCTCGGATTATTCCGAGGTGCTCTCCAGGCAGTCCGCCAAACTAAAGCGACTGCTCGATGACCTCATCGACGTATCGAAGGTGCTGACGGGAAACCTCAGCGTTGAGCTTGCGCCGTGTGAGCTCGGCGTACTCGTTACACAGTTCGCCGGAGAGTACAGCGACCGTTTCCTCGAATGCGGACTCGATCTCGTTTGCAACACTCCGGAACGGGAGCTCACGGTAATGGCTGACGGACGTTACCTGTGGCGTGTCTTTGACAACCTCTTCTCCAATGTCTGCAAGTACGCCCTGCCCGGAACGCGGGTCTATCTGGCGCTTGAAGAGAGCTCTCTCAGAGCCGCGGTAACTCTGCGCAACATCTCAAAATACCCGCTCGTGCAAGACTCCGACGTTTACACAGAACGGTTCTCGCGCGGAGATGCCTCGCGCAACACCGAGGGGAGCGGGCTCGGTCTTTCGGTTGCAAAGAGCCTCACCGAACTTCAAGGCGGCACTCTGACCGTCACGACGGACGGCGACCTCTTCAAGGTCACGCTTTCTTTCGATATCGTCCAAAAAAGCTAACAACGGCTCATGCCGAGTTAAATATAAAAAAATCGGATCCCCGTCGGGGATCCCGTCAAGTAAAGAAGGATTATGGGCCAAGCGCCCGGTATTCAACTATGCATACAATGTATATTCTAAACTGCTGCGTCGGTGTGCTGTTTTTGGTATGCTACGCGTACCAGCTGTTCTACATTGCCGTAGCGCTCATTAAGAAGCGACGCCCTTGCACCGCAACTGAGATCGTAAACCACAGCTTTGCAGTCATGATATCAGCACGGAACGAAGAAACCGTCATAGGCGGACTGATCGAAAGCATAAAGAAACAGGATTATCCGTCCGAGCTCATAACGATCTTCGTCGTTGCGGACAACTGTACGGACAGGACTGCAGCAATAGCGCGTGAGGCAGGGGCTGTCGTTTATGAGCGTTTTGACACGGATCATGTCGGCAAGGGCTACGCTCTCGACTTCCTGCTCGACCGTATCAACTGCGACTTTGCAGCAGATCGGTTCGATGCTTTCTTCGTTTTCGACGCTGACAATGTTCTTTCGCCGAA
>CAKSEM010000146.1 GCA_934446485.1 uncultured Eubacteriales bacterium
GTGTATGTGATAGTCGTGATCTATCAGAAATTCTGCCATGGCAAGATCCTCCTAAGGCTGTGTTATCTTAATTATATTTTATTACAGTTTACAGTGATTGTCAATCGCGAGGGCGCAATTGCATGGCAAAGATCAAAAACTTGCCGTCGGGGTATGGAATTCGGGCGCGATTTATGGTATACTATCATAGAATAGGTGGGTTATATCTTCGTGCCCTGCATAATTCTGAAAGGATAGACTGATGTCTCGAACCATAGAAAAAGTAGATAAATTGACTCTGCCGGTGATACCGCTCCGCGGGATCGTGGCTTTTCCGTCGATGCCGCTCAACTTTGAACTTCGGCGGGACATATCGCTGAAGGCATGCCGTGCGGCGATGGATGAGGATATGTATGTGTTTCTCACGGCTCAGCGTGACATTTCCGTTGACGCTCCGTCAGGAGAAGACCTATATCGAACAGGGTGTATTGCAAAGATACGTCACACCGTTCGCAGTGCGGACGGTACTGTGCGCGTTATAGCCGAGGGTGTACTGCGCGGTACTGCAGTGTCGTTTGCCGAGCACGACGGATACTTCTCGGCGGATATAATATCGAAGGTCGTGACGAGCGATCTGACATACAGCGATGTGCGCTGCGAGGCGCTCACGCGTGAGGCGCTCCGCGCACTTGAAGCGATGTTGTCGTACATACCGTCCGCATCGGGTGAGATACTGCAAAACGCACGTTCAATCAAGGCTCCGGGTCAGCTTGCCGATTACATTGCAGCAAGTGTGCTTGTGAGGTATCAGGATAAGCAGCAGGTGCTTGAATGCACAGATCCTATGCGGCGGATTGAGCTTTTGACGGTGACGCTTGAGAGCGAAATGGCTCTCGTTCGCACCGAAGCGATGATACATACGCGCGTCAAAGAGCAGATCGACGAGAATCAGAGGGAATACTACCTGCGTGAGCAGCTCAAAGTAATACAGGGTGAGCTCGGCATGGACGGCGATGACGCAGCAGTGCTGGCGGATCGCATAGAGAAGGCCGAACTTTCCGATGAGGTTCGCGAGCGGCTCATGAAAGAGGTACACAGGCTTTCAAAGGCGCCGTTCGGCTCGCCTGAGGCTGCAGTGTCGAGAGGGTACCTTGAAACTTGCCTTGATATCCCGTGGGGGAAAAAATCCGAGGACAGACTCGACCTCACTGAGGCAGAACGCATACTTGAACGTGATCACAACGGACTTCACGACGTGAAAGAGCGAATACTCGAATATCTTGCGGTCAGGTGTCATAGCCCTGAATTTCGAGGTCAGGTGATATGCTTCGTGGGACCTCCCGGTGTAGGTAAGACCTCGCTCGGCCGCTCGATTGCCGAGGCTATGGGTCGCAAATACGTCCGTGTTTCGCTCGGCGGCGTGAGGGACGAGTCCGACATTCGCGGACACCGCAAAACGTATATCGGGTCGATGCCCGGGCGCATAATCAACGCGCTGATTGACGCCGGCACCATGAATCCTGTCATACAGCTCGATGAGATAGACAAGCTGTGTTCGGACGCTCACGGCGATCCGGCATCGGCACTGCTTGAGGTGCTGGATTCCGAGCAGAACGGCGAATTCAGAGATCACTTCATCGAGCTTCCGGTGGATCTGTCCGATTGCGTGTTCCTCGCAAGCGCGAACACTCTGTCAACCGTGCCGTCTCCGCTCATTGACCGAATGGAGATAATTGAACTTCACACATATACACCGCGCGAAAAATTCGCAATAGCGACGGATCATCTGATACCGAAAGAGTTGCGTCGCCACGGGCTGAAGGCGCGTCAGATGCGTATAACCGATGAGGCTCTGTATGAGCTGATCTCCGGCTACACGCGCGAATCCGGCGTGAGAGGGCTCGAACGTGAAATTGCAGCCCTGTGCCGTAAATCGGTAAAGTATATGATGTCTCACGGAGTCAAGAGTGTCACTGTATCTGTTCCGCGTCTGCGCACATTTCTCGGAGTGCGCCGTTATAATGACGACGATATGTATACGAGTGATCCCGTCGGTGTTGTCTGCGGACTTGCGTATACAGAGGTCGGAGGAGACGTGCTGAAGATCGAAGCGTCGGTCATGGAGGGCTCGGGTAAGCTTGAGCTTACGGGATCGCTCGGCGACGTTATGAAGGAATCGGCGCGGATCGCTTTGAGCTATATTCGTGCTCATCGGGATGACCTCGGCATTGAACCTGATTTCTACAAAAAATACGACATACATATTCACGTTCCGGAGGGTGCTGTGCCGAAGGACGGACCGTCCGCCGGTGTTACACTGACATGTGCGCTCGTCAGTGCACTGACCGGAAGCCCTGTTCGCCACGATACGGCAATGACGGGCGAGGTCACTCTGACCGGACGTGTGCTCCCGATAGGCGGGCTGCGTGAAAAGACGACTGCTGCGTATACCATGGGTATCAAAAGGGTAATAATTCCGTCGGGGAATGTACCCGATCTCGAACGCATCGATCCCGCAGTCAAGGCGGGACTGGAGTTTATTCCGTGCCGCAGCGTATCTGAGGTTCTGTCGGCGGCACTCGTGCATATGAATGCGGAAGCGGCTGACAGCGCTGAAATTAAGATTAAGAGTATCGGCGAAACGGCACCGATCCCGAGTGCATCATCGCGCTGGATCCGTGCCGATGCCAAAGTCGGAGGCGCAAAGTGAAACTGAATCTAAGTCGTGCGGAACTGCGCATATCGGCGGGCGTAATATCGCAATTTCCGTCGGACGGCAGACCGCAGGTCGCGTTTGCGGGAAGATCGAATGTCGGTAAGAGTTCGCTCATAAACTCTCTGCTCGGACGAAAGTCTCTTGCGCGGGTCAGCTCGACTCCCGGAAAGACCGTAACCGTCAATTTTTACGATATTGACGGCGCTATGTATCTCGTTGATCTTCCCGGATACGGATTTGCCAAGCGTTCTGCGGAGGATCAGCGCCGTTGGTCGGCACTGACCGACGGGTACTTTACAAAAAACCCGTCGATCGACCGTCTGAGACTTACCGTCTGTCTCGTAGACAGCCGGATCGGTCCTACGGCAGATGATGTGTCTATGTTTGAGTACCTTGAGGCTACGGGACAGACGTATATCATAGTCGGCACTAAGTGTGACAAGCTTAACGCTACGGCGAAACGCGAGTTTCCCGATGTGATCGGGAGGTGCCGGGCTGCCGCAAGCGCAGAACGTGTCCTCCTGTACTCATCTTCTGCCAAGATCGGGCGTGATGAGTTGTGGAACGAGATCATGGGGCATATTGCCGCGAAATGAAAAATATTCGGAAGGGTGAGGTGATTCGGTATGAACAGTATATTCGGAATGACTTTGGCACAGCTTTTGATACGTATTCCGGCGGTGCTGATAGCACTGACATTTCATGAGGTTGCGCACGGATATGCGGCATACCGGCTCGGCGACCCGACTGCAAAGAGTCTCGGCAGGCTGTCTCTGAATCCGCTGAAGCACCTTGACCCTATAGGCGCTCTGTGCCTGCTCGTGTTTCGTTTCGGTTGGGCAAAGCCCGTGCCGATAAATTCACGCTACTTTAAAAATCCGCGCCGCGATATGGCATTGACGGCGCTTGCAGGTCCGCTGTCGAACTTTGTAATGGCATTTGCAGGTATCCTTTTGATCCACCTGTTTGCCACTCTGTTCTATTACGTGTCACCCAATGCCGGTGGGTATCTCTTGAACGTGGAGCAGGTACTGCTGACGTTCCTTTCGACCTTTGCCGTCATTAACGTGTCTCTCGGCGTGTTCAACCTGATACCGGTGCCGCCGCTCGACGGATCGAGGATTTTTCTAACGTTTCTTCCGCCGAAGTACTACTTCGGTGTGATGAAGTATGAGCGTTACATAATGCTTGCACTCATGCTGCTTTTGTGGTCGGGACTCCTTTCAACGCCGCTGTCGCTGGCGGTAAACGGGGTGCTGTCCGGAATGGAGTGGATCGTGGAGCTGATCCCGTTTATTATATGATGGAGAATATAAGCTACAAGCTCGATCAGTTTGAGGGACCGCTCGACCTCCTTTTGACACTGATCGGTAAGAACAAAATTGATATAAACGATATCCCCATATTTGAGCTTTGCGAGCAGTATATGGAGTATATC
>CAKSEM010000147.1 GCA_934446485.1 uncultured Eubacteriales bacterium
ATGCACTGATGCCGATGTAATTGACACTTTCGGGAAGAGTTATCCTTGTAAGGCCGTAACACATTGCGAACGCCTGATGCCCTATGCTTACCACGCCGTCAGGCACGGTCAGGGACAAAAGCTCGCTGTGACCTGAAAACGCACTGTCGCCGATCGATGTTACGCTGCCGTCCGTCGGGATCACACTTGAGGCACACCCCTGCATCAGAGTTGCCGTTGCAGCATCTATCAGGCAGTTTCCCACGCTGCGATACTTTGTGTTCCCCTCCGCAACAATTATCTCACGCAGTCCGCTGCATCCTGCAAACACCTCATATCCGATGCTCGTTATGCTCGCGGGAATCGTGACGCTTCGAAGCGCAGTCTGACCGTAAAAAGCGTAGTGTTCAATTTCCGTTATGCTTCCGTCCTGCGGTATCTCACTTGCACCGCATCCGACAACTACGCGTCCTACAGTATTCTTTACAATACAGTTCCCCGCCGAGCAGTATATTGGATTTCCTTTCTCAACCGATATTGAAGTAAGGCTTTCACAATATGCAAACGCCTTTTCTCCGATGTACGTAACGCTCGCAGGGATCGTAACCTCGGCGAGATCTCGACAGCCGTAAAAGGCACCGCCCCCGATTGAGGTCACACTGCCGTCATAAGGTATCTCGCTTGCTGCGCAGCCGAGAACGAGTTCACCCGTTGCCGTTGAAATTATTGTGTTGCCGACGCTGTGATACTTGGTATTGCCTGCACTTACCGAGAGCTCTCTCAGCCCTGCGCAATCGGCAAACGCCATAGGATTCAGATCCTCCACTCCGCGCGGTACGGTAACCGAGCGCAGCGTCGGATTGCCGGAAAAAGCTCCGTAGTATATCGCCGAAACAGTGTGCCCGCCGAGTTCTTCGGGAATCACTACATCAGTACTGTCACCGACATAATGTTCGATCACAGCGGTGCCGTCTTCGCGCACACTGTACCTGTAATCTTTCTCCGCATCCACAGCCGAAGCAGTGAGCGGGAGCATCAGGACAAGTGCTGCAACAAGCAGAACCGAAAAGAGTCTTACCTTCATAGATACACCTCCTAAAGAACACGGTGACGCAGAAGTCCCGCGACGCCGTGAATCAATTACTTAAGCATCTCCTGACCGCCGGTCACGGGAAGTGCCTGACCCGTCTCGTACTTCTGAGAAATTATGTACAGAACGGCACGTGCGACATCTTCTATCTCGCAGCCTCGTCCGAGCGGAACCTTTGATTCGTAATAGGCCTTGACGTCAGCGACACAGGTTGCGCCGGGGACTTTTCCCGCCTTCAGATACTGTACGAAGAGTCCGCGCTCCGGATCGGACCAAAGCGGTCCGTTGAGGAAGTTACCGGGGCATACGGCATTGACCTTAATTCCGAACGGTGCAAGCTCCAGCGCAAACGACTGTGTGAGTCCGAGTCCGCCGAACTTGCTGCCGGCATAAGCAAAATTCTTGTTTGAGCCCGAAAGTCCCGACTTCGAGTTGATCTCGATTATGTCTGCCATATAATCGGGCGACACCTCTCGCTGAATCTTCATCACGTGAGATGCATACTTTGCACAGAGGAAGTACGCCGTATAGTTAACGGAAGTCACAAGCTCAAAGTTGGATTTGGTCATCTCCTCAAGTGATCCTGCACGGACGATACCCGCGTTGTTGACGAACACATCGATTCCGCCGAATGCAAGCGCACACTCGCGCAGCATGGCATGGACGCTGTCCTCATCCGAAACGTTGGCAGACAGTGATATGACATCCGCTCCGGTATCATCGGCAATGTCAGACGCAGTCTTTGCAGCCCCCTCGGCATTCATGTCTGCTATTACGACCGAAGCTCCCTCCTCGGCAAGGCGGCGCGCGATGCCCGCGCCGAAGCCCTGCGCGCTGCCCGTCACTATAGCGATTTTTCCTGTAAGAGGATTTTTTGAACCGCCGGCAAGCGACACCTTTGAACGATAGCTTTCAACCTCCCAGTTGACTATAAAATCGACGAGGCGGGGATCCATCGGTGAAATCCCGCCGAAGCTCTCTGCATAAGTTGCGATCTTCATCGCATCACGCCAGACGAGTGCTGCAGTTTCCGCCTCTTTGACGTTTGCACCGAGTGTAAACATACCGAGTCCGCGGATAAAGACTACCTTCGGCATATAGCCGCACCGCTCGGTAAATGCACGGAAATCCCGAATCAGTCCGTCTATGCCGTTATAATCAGCAAAGAGTGGCTCAGCCTTGCAGTATACTATATGATCGGGCGTAAACGGATGCATTAGCGGTGCAAACGCTTCCTTGGATTCGGCAAAGCGAAGCACGGTCGCGTCACAGGTGAATCTTACGCGTGCCTGCCCATCCTTCGAATAGAGCATACGGAGGACAGGTGCTATATCTGCAGCGAGATCGCGATCGCAGTCGGCAGGCGAGAAATCGGGACGGGTCTTTATGCGTGCGCCGATCGTCTCCATAGTGCCGACGGTAAGTGCGTCAATATCATGCTCCGAGTCCGCTGCAAAGAATATGCCGTGATTCTCAAGGAAGAGCATATTGCAGGGATGACCGTGGCTATTTTCATAATCGGAAAGTGCGCTGCGGCAGAGCGACGCCAGAAGATATCCCGGCTCAGACTCTCCGACCCATACGGCATCCGGAAATAGCTCCTCGGCAGTTTTGCGTCCCAAAACAGAACAGGTCAGAGCATTGACCACAGCAGGATGTACATGGAGGACGAATTTTTGCGGGAAGAGATCGTGAAGGAGCGTCTCAACAGACGGACGTTTCGATTCCTCTCCCGGCAGGCGTGCCGCCATAAGATCTGCCAGCACCTCAGCTTCGCGTTCTGCAGAGGTATCCGCATACTTCTTGCTCCAAATATCTGAAAGTGCCGTGCGGCTCATCTTTACGAATCCGCACTCACATATGTCGGCGAGCGACGTTCCGCTGCCCTTTATGTAGAGAACATCATCGGTCTTATATGACGTGTTTCCGCCGCCTGCAAGAACAAGGCTGCGGTCCGCGCCGTACTTGTGTGAAAAATTAACGAGTGTCTCAAGGTCGTTCATGATATATCGATCCTTTCATAATAGAGCCGTGCGGCTCAAAATTTTCGGTTAATCGCCGTTCGAGTCAAATTTTATCTGAGCCCGCCGAGCTTTGCATAATGCATTACACGCCCGGAAAGATCGGGATACTTTTCGCACGTACGGCACGAGAACATAGAGTTCTCAATATCGGCGCTTGCCGCCGTCTCATGACCTATCAAAGCATAGGTTGACACCTTCAGATGGCTGTATTTCGGATCTGCGAGCGCTTTGCATATAAACGACTGACGCGGGGAATTTATGTCCTCTCCGCTTATCTGGAACAGCCCGCATTCATCGCAGCGGTGCATGATCTCGGCAAGCTGCTCCGGCGTATTTCTCGACGGCATATACGTAACTGCCGAGAAATGCTGCGCCTTCAGAGTCTCAAACAGCTCGGGAAGGTAATCATCCTCGAACTTCTGCGCCTTCTTGTCTCCGGTCGGACTCTCGCCGACGTCTCCGAGATATGCATATGCGGATATAGCTCCGAGCCTGTAAGCGAGTGCGGTAAATTCGGATATGTGCATAAGCTCATCATCCGCGGGAATGTAGAATCGCTCGACCATATGCCCCTTAAGTACGCCCAGAATGTCATATTCATAGAATTTGTCCGGCGCGCTCATGAGCTTGTCTCTCACAGCTCCGAGAGGCGATGTCATTTTCTCAATAAAATCACACGCATCGGCGCGGTTCAGATACCTTGCCGTGATCTTCTTAGTAAGCGCAAAGAGAATATGTCTCTCCGTCACGCTTCCGCCCTCCCTCGCCATGGAGATCGGGTACACATCACGGTCAAAATCGAGATCCATGCCGAACGGCGCCACAAGTTCGCTGATACGGCGGCACATCTTACGATTGCGTTCACACCGGCGCTCTCTGACCACGGAGAGCACCTTTTCTGCCTCATCGATGCTTTGATGCGGTATACCGTGCATTGCAAGATATGCGCATGAGTTCTGGTCGGGATTGTTTACCCGACGCCCCTCAAGAGGCGTTCCCGCAACACTTACACGGCACTCAAACCCGCACGTTACAGG